>DAORVZ010000040.1:0-8834 GCA_035434005.1 Lacunisphaera sp. | reverse complement strand
CGCCAGAGAACAACGCGCGGGATGTGACCTAAATCGCATGTGCCTTCTCCGCTCAACATCTCCCGTAGTTCAAAAGGGCTCATTCCACGCTCGCCCGCGCGTGTCTCATCGGTGACGTTGGGCGAAGAAGCCGCGAGTGCTTCGGCGCGCTCAAAGGCGGGCTCGCTCACGTCCTCATACCAGTCGGAATCGACGGTGCCCGGTTTCTGTTCGTAGGCCGATCAATGGCCGATCAATAGGGTCAGGCTTTGTAGTTTGTGGTTGACGGTCGCGGGGATCCGCCTTGGCTGCGGGGTATGGCTCGACCATTGCGAATGGAATCGGAAGCCGGGGTCTATCATGTCCTGAACCGGGGCAACTACCGGACGGACATCTTCCGTTCAGACAAGGCCAAGGCGGCGTTCCTCAAGTGCCTCGGCGAGGCTTGCCAGCAGACCGGCTGGCAGGTCCACGCCTGGTGCCTGATGACGAATCACTATCACCTCGCGGTCTCCACCCCCGGGGCCAACCTCGTGGACGGCATGAGGTGGCTGCAAGGCACCTTCTCGACCCGGTTCAACCGGATGCGGCAGGAGCGCGGCCACCTCTTCCAAGGCCGTTACAAGAGCCTCCTCGTCGATCCCGACGGCGGACTCGGCCCCCTCTGCCACTACATCCACCTCAACCCCGTCCGGGCCAGACTGCGGCCGGTCTCCGACCTGCCCGGCTATCCGTGGACCAGCCTGCGCTGGCTGATGGAGCCGAAGGGCCGACCGGCCTGGTATCAACCCCAGCCCGCCCTCGATCATGCCGGCGAACTCGCTGACACGCCCGCCGGCCGCGGCAAATACCTCGCCTACCTCGCGTGGCTCGCCGAGGACGAACCCGCCCGGAAAGCGCAACGCTTCGAGGCCATGTCCAAAGGCTGGATCATCGGGACGCCCCGCTTTGCCCAGACCATGCTCAAGGAACACCAGGGACTCGTCGGCCAGGGCCGGCGGATGGCCGCCGCGACGCAGGCAACCCGGGAAGCGCTCTGGCAGGAGGAATTGACCGCCCACCTGCGCAAACTCCGCCGCACCCCGGCCGATCTCGCCACCGAGCGCAAGTCAGCCCGGTGGAAAGTGGCCCTCGCGGCCGCCCTGAAGACCCGCACCACCGCGACCAACCGCTGGCTCGGCACCGCCCTCCACATGGGAGGACTGCACGAAGTCAGCCGTCAGGTCAGCGCCTGGCACCGCCAACCCGACCCCGAGCTCCAGCGGAAGCTAAACCTGATACCACCGTCACCTAGCTTTTAGCTGTCATTGCGAGGAGCGTAGCGACGAAGCAATCCAGCTGGATCGCCACGGCGCGCTTCGCGCACCTCGCGATGACAATAGTCAAAAAACTACGCGCGCTTGGTATGACTACACTCAACAAAGCGTGACCTTGTTCAGTTCTTCAGTTCGCCAGGAGGATCAACCCACCGCAAGGTAGTGTCCGTCGGGCTTGCCGCAGGGAGCGACCCCGTGCCGGGGGTCGCCCACTGGAAGCCTACAGCGCAAAGCCGGACGGGATCGCGGCGCTCTTGGTGACACAGAGGATGCCGTCGCGGATGACAATGCCGTGAGCGTAGTCGCCGTCGGGCTTGCCATCAGGGGAGAGTGTGACGCCGTCGCCGATGCGGGCATTCTTGTCGAGAATGGCGCGAGCAATCCGGCAGTTGCGGCCCACGCCGATGGCCGGGAGGCCCGCCGCCTGGTCGGCCGCGACCTCAGCGGCGGTCTGATAGTAATCGGCGCCCATCATCACGACGTCCTCCAGGTTCGAATTCTCGCCCAGAATGGAGCGGATGCCGATGACGCAGTGCTTCAGGCTGGAATCCGTGACCAGACAGCCATCGCCAAGGACCACGTGGTCGATGTTGCACCGGTTGACCTTGGAGGCCGGCAGGTAGCGCGGGTGGGTGTAGATCGGCGCGCTGCGGTCGAAGAAATTGAACGGCGGCAGCGGCTGCGCGAGGGCGAGGTTGGCGTCGAAGAAGGCCTTCACGGTGCCGATGTCCTCCCAGTAGCCCTCAAAGATATAGCTGAAGAGCTTCTTTTTGCCCAGGAGCGCCGGGATGACCTCCTTGCCGAAGTCCTTCATGGTGTTGTCGAGGGCCTCGCGCAGGATCTCGCGGCTGAAGACGTAGATGCCCATCGAGGCGAGGCAGTGCTGCTCGGTAGGCTGGGTCGCGAGCCGCGCCTCCAGCTTCGCGCTGATCGCCAGACCCTGGATAATGGCCGGATCCTTGGGCTTCTCGACGAACTCGGTGATCGCCAGATCGTCGGCCACGCGCATGAGACCAAGGCCTTCGACCTTTGAGATCGGAAAAGGGATGGCGGCAATGGTCACATCCGCCCCGGTCGCGATGTGCTGATCCACAATCTTGCCGAAATCCATCCGATACAACTGGTCGCCCGACAGGATCAGGACGTAGTCATGGCCATGGCGATGGAAGTGGACGAGGTTGCGGCGCACGGCGTCGGCCGTGCCCTCATACCAGGCGCTGCTTTTCTCGGTCTGCTCGGCAGAGAGGATGTCGATGAAACCCGCGCCGAATGGGTCAAAATGAAAGCTCTTCTGGATGTGCCGGTGCAGCGAGGCGGTGAGAAACTGCGAGAGCAGAAAGATGCGGTTGAAGCCCGAGTTGAGGCAGTTGCTGATCGGGATGTCCACGAGCCGGTATTTGCCGGCCAGGGGCACGGCGGGCTTGCACCGTTCCTTCGTCAGTGGAAAGAGCCGCGTGCCGCGACCGCCGCCCATGATCACCGACAGGACTTTTTTGGATTCGACCATAAGATTGATGTGCTAATTTCTTGCGCTATATTTTGTCCCCCACCAAAAATCGCCAGCCTAAACCCATATGTGCGGCATCGTCGGCTACATCGGCAAACAGAAGGCCTCGGCCATTATCCTCGAGGGGCTCAAGCGCCTCGAATACCGCGGCTATGATTCCGCCGGCATCACCATCCAGCAGGGCGAGCGTTTCGAGGTCGCCAAGAAAATCGGCCGCGTCGAGGGCCTGATCAAGGCCACCCCGGCCCAGAAGATCGCCGGCACCACCGGCATCGGCCACACTCGCTGGGCCACCCACGGCGGCGTCACCGACGCCAATGCCCACCCGCACATCAGCAGCGACGGCAAAATCGCGCTCATCCACAACGGCGTCATCGAGAACTACGCCAGCATCAAGAAATTCCTCCTGGCCAAGGGCTACACCTTCGCCTCCGAGACCGACACCGAGGTGCTCTGCAACCTCATCGCCTACCATTACCAGAAGGAGCCCGCCACAAAGGACGCCAACCGCTTCCTCGAAGCCGTCCGCAAGTCCCTCCGCCATGTCGAGGGCACTTACGGCATCGCCGCGATGTGCGGTGACTGCCCGGCCGAGATCGTGGCCGCCCGCAAGGGCTCGCCTCTCATCCTCGGCGTCGGCGACGGCGAGCTGATGCTCGCCAGCGATGTCTCCGCCATCATCAGCCGCACGCAAAACGTAGTCTACCTCAAGGATGGCGAGCTCCTGCACATGACGGCGGCGAACTTCTCCCTCACCACCCTCGAGGCCGAGGATGTGTCGCCGGTCGTCGACAAGATCACCTGGAAAATCGAGGACGCCGATCTCAACGGCCACGCACACTTCATGGAGAAGGAGATCTACGAGCAGCCGGCGGCTCTCGAGAACACCATGCGCGGCCGCTTCTCCGAGGACGGCAGCACCGCCCAGTTCGGCGGCCTGAATGTCTCCGCCGTGGACCTGCGGCAGGTCGATCGCCTGCATTTTCTGGCCTGCGGCACCGCGTGGCATGCCTGCCTGGTGACCGAGCACCTCGTCGAGCGGTTTGCCCGCGTGCCGGTGGAGGTGGATTACGCCTCGGAGTTCCGTTACCGGAACATGCCCCTGGGCAGCAGCACGCTCTTCTTCACCTACAGCCAGTCGGGCGAGACCATTGACACGCTGGCCGGCCTGCGCGAGGCGAAGCGCAAGGGCTACAAGGTGCTCGCGGTCAACAATGTCGTCGGCTCCAGCATCGCCCGCGAGGCGGACGGCGGCATCTACCAGCACGTCGGCCCCGAGATCGGCGTGGCTTCGACCAAGGCGTTCACCTCCCAGTTGCTCATCGGCGCCATGCTGGCGCTCTACCTCGGCCGCCTGCGCGACATGAGCTTCAGCGACGGGACGGAGTATGTGCGGGCCTTGAAGGGCGTGCCCGACCTGGTCCGCCGGACCCTGGAGCAGGCTCCGCACATCAAGGAGATCGCGAAACGCTACGCCCATTACCACGATTTCCTCTTCCTCGGCCGCCTGTCGCTCTTTCCTGTCGCCCTGGAAGGCGCGCTCAAGCTCAAGGAGATCTCCTACATCCATGCCGAGGGTTATCCCGCCGCGGAGATGAAGCACGGCCCCATCGCGCTGATCAGCGAGCAATGCCCGTCCGTCTTCTTCGTGCCGGCAGGCGACATGTTCAACAAGATCGTCTCCTCGATGCAGGAAATCAAGGCCCGCAAGGGCAGGATCATTGCCGTGGCCACCACAAACTGCGAGCTGCCGCCCGGCCTGGCCGACGACATCATCCGCATCCCCGAGTGCCACGAGGCGGTGCTGCCCATCGTCGCCACGATTCCCGTGCAACTGCTGAGCTACTACATCGCCGTGGAACTGCAGCGCGACGTGGACAAGCCCCGCAACTTGGCAAAGTCGGTCACGGTGGAATAGCCATGCAAGTCGTCCCGACCCGCGAGGAGTTCCTGCGCCTGAGCAGGCAAGGCAATGTTGTCCCGGTGCGGGCCGACCTGCTGGCCGATCTTGAGACGCCCGTCTCCGCCTACGCAAAGCTCCGCGGCCCCGGCCCGGCCTTCCTGCTGGAATCCGTCGAGGGCGGCGAAAACGTGTCGCGCTACAGTTTCATCGGTTGCAATCCGCGCAAAATTCTCCGGGCGATGCCCGGCACCCCTGATCCGCTGGCCGGTTTGCAGGAGGAGTTGGCGAAATATCAACCCGTGGCCGTGCCCGGCCTGCCGCCTTTCACCGGCGGCGCCGTTGGTTACCTCGGCTACGAATTCATCCACAGCGTGGAGAAAACCGTCCCGCTGGCCGCCCGCGACGAACTCGGCGTGCCAATGATGTGGTTCATGCTGTGCGACTCAGTCCTCGCCTTCGACCGAGCGCACCAGACCATGCGCCTCATCGTCAACGCCCATGTGGGGGCCGACGCCAACGCGGCCTATGACGCCGCCTGCGCCGAATTGCAGCGGATGCGGGCGGCCCTCGGCCAACCGTGTCCCCTCGCCTCCGCGACGCTGGGCGACCCGGGCACCGTGCAGGTGCCGGCGGGGAATTTCACTAAAGCGGCCTTCGAGCAGATGGTCGAGGACTCCAAGGAGTTCATCCGCGCCGGCGACATCTTCCAGATCGTGCTCTCGCAACGGTTCTCGCGCGACTTCACGCGGTCGCCGCTCGATCTCTACCGCGCCCTGCGCACGGTGAACCCGTCGCCCTACATGTTTCTGCTCGAGACCGGCGACTTCGCACTCGTCGGCGCGTCGCCCGAGGTCCATGTGCGCCTGACCGGCCGGAAGGTCGAGATCCGGCCCATCGCCGGCACGCGGCCGCGTGGCAAGACAACGGCGGAGGATGTCGCCTTGGAGAAGGATTTGCTGGCCGACGAAAAGGAACTGGCGGAACACCTCATGCTGGTTGACTTGGCGCGCAACGACATCGGCCGCGTCTGCTCCTTCGGCACCATCAAGGTGCCGGAATTCAAGACCATCGAACGCTACTCCCATGTGATGCACATTGTGTCACAGGTGGAGGGACAACTTGCGCCAGAACGTTCCGCTTTTGATCTCATGCGGGCCACTTTCCCCGCCGGCACAGTGAGCGGAGCGCCTAAAATCCGAGCGATGCAACTAATCGCCGAAAAGGAAGGCACCCAGCGCGGTAGTTACGCCGGCGCTCTCGGTTATTTTAGCTACGACGGCAATCTGGACTCCTGCATAACTCTTCGCACCGCACTGGTTAAGGACAGCAAGGTCCACATTCAGGCGGGAGCAGGGATCGTGGCTGATTCGGTGCCGGCAGCCGAATATCAGGAGACCATTAACAAGGCTTCCGCACTGTTTAAGGCCATTAGCTTGGCCGATAAGCTCTCCAGTTAAGGGCGCTCGCGGCACAAATCCGCGTCTTTCGGGTCGGAACAGCGCAGGTGGGAATTTCCTTCGGCGCTTCGGCATCCAATATGCAAGGAGACACGGAGTAACATCCCAGTTGGCTCAAACGTCAGACCCTATGATCACTATGCCTACCCGCAAAAAGACCCTCCCACCCGAACGCGCCACGGCTGCCGTCAACATCCCTTCCATCGAGACTGGCCTCACGGTTCGCCCCGAAATCAAGCCGGCCTCCCCGTCCCAGTTTGACCAGGCCTCGCCGGTCGACCGCCGCGACGAGCGCTCGAACCTCCAGCTCTACCTCAATGAGATCCGTCAGACCCCGCTTCTGACCATCGCTGAGGAGATCCAACTCGCCGCACGCATCAAGAAGGGCGACAAGGCGGCCCGCGACCACATGATCAAGGCCAACCTGCGCCTCGTCGTGAAAATCGCCTACGATTACCACCAGATGGGGCTGCCGCTCATGGATCTCATCAGCGAGGGCAACCTCGGCCTCATCAAGGCCGTCGAGCGCTTCGATCCCGCCAAGGGTGGCAAGCTCTCCACCTACGCCGCCTGGTGGATCAAGCAGTCCATGAAGCGCGCCTTGGCCAACCAATCCAAGACCATCCGCCTCCCCGTCCACCTCGTGGACAAGATCTCCCGCATGCGCAAGATGATCGCTAAGCTCACCGACGAACTCGGCCGCGAGCCGGAGAACGAGGAGATCGCGGCTGAACTCCAGATCCCGACCGCCAAGGTCGCCCTGCTCAAGACCGTCAGCGTGCGTCCGGCGTCGCTCGACGCACCCGTCGGCGAGGACGACAGCTCCGCCACCCTCGGTGATCTAGTCGGCGATGAGGCCGCTGTCAGCCCCTACGAGGGTCTCGGCGACAAGAACCTCCGGGAAGACCTCAGTAATATGGTCAACTCGCTCGATCCGCGCGAGGCCAGCATCATCAAGCTGCGCTTCGGGCTCGAGGGGCAAAAGGAACTCACCCTCGAGGAGGTCGGCAAGAAGTTCAAGGTGACCCGCGAACGCATCCGCCAGCTGGAATACCTGGCCCTCGGGAAAATTCGCCGGCAGATGCAGAGCCACAACCGGATTCGCACCGCCGACGAAGTGGAGGAAGAGCGCTACGCCGAGCAGCGCGCGACAGGCATCCGCGATTTCCTCGCCCTGCAGCCCGCCGCGACCGCGAGTTGAAGCCGCGCCGGTAAATATCGCCGTCCCAGATTCGACGCCCGCCGATAATGCGGGCGTCTTTTTTTGGCTGGACGGCTTGCAGGCGCGAGCCGGGCGCAACAATCGCGTGCAAGCACGCTCCCTCAATCAAGCCAAACCGGGGCAAGGTTCGGGGCATTGGATCAAGACAGCTCGAAATCCCTGCCGTCATTTTGTGGGAGCGAGCTTGCTCGCGACGGCGCACGTTGCGAGTCGCGAGCAAGCTCGCTCCCACAGACTCCATCCAAGCCGGGGCAAGCCCCGGGGTATTGGACCCAAAGGGAATAAAGCGCGGCCGGTCTATTCCGGCAGCGGCAACAGCAGGGTGAAGGTCGTGCCGGCGCGGGTGGAATGGAAATCAATCGCGCCGTGGTGCCCCTCGACGACCGACTTGGCAATGGCCAGGCCCAGGCCCGTGCCCCCGGTTTTGCCGTGGCTGACGAAGGGCTCGAAGAGTGTTGCCTGAATGGCCCGCGGCACGCCGGGGCCATTGTCGGCCACGGTGATGACACACTGGTTTTTCACTCGCCGGGCGGCGACGGTGATGAGAGCGCCCGGTTGCTTGCCCAGTGCCTCACTGGCGTTGGTGACCAGATTTTGCAGCACTCGGAGGAGGCGGTCGGGGTCGAGCGGGAGCTTGATGGCCGTGGGTCTGACCCGCAGTTTCGCGCCCACCCGGCCAAACGCGACGATGTTGTTCTCCTCCAGTTGGGAGAATACCTCGCCCAACGGGGCGAGGCGCAGGGACAGGCGCGTCTCCCCCCGGGCGAAATCCAGCACGCCCTCCACCATGCCACCCAGGCGGCCGACTTGCCGGAGGATCATAGCGCAGAGTTCCTGCGTGCCCGGCTGAGGGTTGCGTTTGGCAAGCAACTCGGCCGCGAGCTTGATGGTGGAGAACGGCCCGCGGAAATCATGCACCATGCTGTTGGCCATCTCGCCGATCAGGGAGAGTTTTTCCTTGCGGACGACCTCGGTGACGTAGCGGGCGTTCGTGGCCCGGAGGTCCTCGCTGATGTGGCTGAAGAGCCGGAGCACCGTGTGCCAGGAGGACTTGGCGAGCAGTTGCAGGAAAGGCCGGCCGGCGATGCGGCCGAGCTGCACCGGGCCATCGGCAATCGCGGTCGTGCTGCGACTGGAGCCATCCAACACGCCGAGTTCGCCGAAATAATCATCCGGCCCCTTGTGGGCGATGACCTGCGGCGCGCCGTCGGGGGATTTCTTGGTCAGCGCCACCCGGCCGTGCAGCACCAGGTAGATGCAGTTCGAGGCGCTGCCTTCCGGGAAAATGACTGCCTGATGCGGAAAGCGAACGAGGCGGACCGCCTTGGCCAGCAAGGCTCCTTGGGCGGCGGGGAAGTGGCTTATGAAGCGATGTGAGCGGACATCCATGACCATGGCTGCAAACAAGCGGAAAGAGCGCTGGGCGAAAAGGCTGAAAATATCCCCGGCC
>DAORVZ010000039.1:0-8922 GCA_035434005.1 Lacunisphaera sp. | reverse complement strand
CTGCGTTTCCGCGAGATGGAGCGCCTCAATCTGGCGTTCATGGAGCCGCGCAAGGGCCAGCGCCCCGTCCTGATTTTCCCGGACAGCGGCCAGCGCAACAAGAAGTGGACCGGTTACGGCCAGCTCACCGCGCTCCTCATCCGCGAGGGCGGCCGCAAGGTCGTGTGGGCCGGCAACAATTATCTCCCGGGCAGGGAATCGTTTCCCGACGGCACCTTCCTCAATCTGACCGGCAACACCAGTCTGACCTCGCTGCCGGCCCTGCTGCACAAGGCGGACTGGATCATCTCCAACGACAGCGGGCCGATGCATCTGGCGGCGGCGATGGGGCTGAAGACCATCGGCCTCTTCGGCCCGACAGACCCGCGGCAATACGGGCCCTATCCGTTGATGAGCCCGACGAATTACGCCATCCAGGCCCCGGTCGGGGAACTGAACCTGCTCCCGGCCAAGGAAGTGTTTGCCCTCTTCAACCGTATCGAGACGGCGCTGCCCAAGGCCCAGGCGCGGGCGGCCCAGATGGCACCAGTCGGCTGAACGGTGGGGCGAAGCCGGCTTCGCGCTGGAAATTTAGCCTGTTCAACCGGGGCGTTCCGCCTTGAATGGCTCCTCCCATGCTCGATCCCAAGCTTCTCCGTGAATCGCCCGATACCGTGCGCACCGCCATCGCCCGGAAACACCTCGACGTCGACCTCGACGCCGTGCTGGCACTGGACAGCGCCTGGCGCGCCCAACTCGCCGAGGTCGAGATTCTTCGCGGCCGGCAGAGGGCCGCGAACAACGAGATGGTCGCGCTCAAGAAGGGCTCGCCGGAATTTCTCGCCAAGGTGGGCGAGATGAAGGGCGTCTCAGCGCAGGCCAAGGCCGCCGAGGAGGCCTTGAAGCCGCTCGAGGAGAAATGGCACGCCGCCATGCTCACGCTGCCCAACATCCCGCACGTCACCGTGCCGGAGGGCAGGACGCCGGAGGAGAACGTCGTCAACGCCACGCACGGCTCAATCGCGGCCGCGTCACCCCACGCCGTCCCGCACTGGGAGATCGGCGGCTTCGGCAACCTGATTGACTTTCCGCGCGGCGCGAAGGTCACGGGCGCGGGTTTTCCCTTCTTCATCGGCGAGGGGGCGAAGGTATCGCGTGCGCTGCTGCAGTTCTTTTTGGACGAGGACGTGAAGGCCGGCTACACCGAGGTCAGCCCGCCGATCTTCGTCAACGCGGCCAGCGCCACGGCCACCGGGCAGCTGCCGGACAAGGAAGGCCAGATGTATGAGACTGTTGACAAACTCTACGCCGTGCCGACCGCCGAGGTGCCGCTGACAAATTTCTTCCGCGACGAGATTTTGGATGAAGCCGCGCTGCCGGTCTATCGCTGCGCCTACACCCCCTGTTTCCGCCGCGAAGCCGGCAGCTACGGCAAGGATGTGCGCGGCCTGAACCGCGTGCACCAGTTCGACAAGGTGGAGCTGCTCAAGTGGGTGCATCCGTCGTCCAGTTACGAGGAGCTCGAGAAATTGCGCGCCGACGCCGAACGTCTGTTGCAGAAACTGGAGCTGCCTTACCGCGTGCTGCTGATGTGCGGCGGCGACCTGGGTTTTGCGCAGGCGAAGAAATACGACCTGGAAGTGTGGGCCGCCGGCCAGAAACGCTGGCTTGAGGTGTCGAGCTGCTCGAACTTTGAGTCCTTCCAGGCGCGCCGCGCCCAGATCCGCTTCCGCAACCAGGCCACCGGCAAGCCGGAGTTGGTGCACACGCTGAACGGTTCCGGCCTGGCCGTGCCGCGCGTGCTGGCGGCCTTGCTGGAAAACAACCTGCAGGCCGACGGTCGTGTGAAGCTGCCGGCCGCCCTTGTGCCGTATTTTGGCAAGGAATTCCTGTCATTTCAGTGAGGGGCAGGCCTGTCATTCGTCGCCGCACCCTGAATGACACGCATCGGCAAAACAAAACCCGACTGGCCTGCGGTGGCGGCGGCGTTCGCAGCGCGGATCGGGCATGGACAACTGCACCCCGCCGCGATGCGGCGCGCACACGAGGAGCATCGGCGGGCGCGACCGCGTGGCGGACGGCCGTCCCGCTGGGCGGTGGCCTTTTCCGGCGGGGCGGACTCGCTGGCGCTGCTGCTCATCCTCTGGGCGGAGGGGCCGGAACGCTGGGGGCGGGACTTCGTCGTGTTGCACTTCGACCATCGCCTGCGCGGGAGGGAGTCCACGGCGGATGAGAAGTTCTGCCGGCAAGTGTGCGCCGCCCTCGACGTGAATTACGTGAGCGGACGCTGGCCGGCGGCGCGGAAGGATGCCAGCGAAGCTGCGGCCCGCGCGGCGCGGTTTGAGTTTTTCGGGCGCGAGATGCGCCGGCGGAAGGTGCGGCTGCTCTGGCTCGCCCACCAGCAGGATGACATTGCCGAGAGCATGCTGATGCGGCTGGCGCGTGGCAGCGGCACCGGCGGCCTTGCCGCACCGCGACCGGTGCAGGCCATGGGGGAGGGGCGGCTGCACCTGCGGCCCCTGCTGAACTTGAAGAAAGCCGAACTCGTGACCGCCCTTAAGGAATCTGGCGCCGTGTGGCGCGAGGATAGCTCCAATGCCGGCGGAGGATTTCTTCGTAATCGTGTTAGGAACCGGGTGCTGCCGGTGTGGGCCAAGGTGTCGGGGCGCGACGCCCTAGCCGGGGCGGCGCTGTCCCGGGAGTTGCTGGAGGAGGACGACACGGCGCTGGAGGCCTGGCTGGACGAGATCAAGCCGCTCGACCGGCGCGGACGGCTCGATTTGGGTCGGCTGGCGGACAAACCCCGCGGGCTGGTGCGCCGGGCGTTGCACCGTTGGCTGCTCGCGGTCCGGCCCGAGACCGACCTGTCGCGGCAGGGCTTCAAGCAACTGCTCGCGGCTGTGGAGCGCGGACATGACACGTGTTTCAGCCTCGGAGCAAGGGACTTTGCCGTGGTGCGGAGCGGCTTTTTGCTTTGCCGGCGTGGGTGAATGATTCCGATTTAAGAGGCAGATTCCGACCGCGCTTCGTTTGACATATCCGGAGGGAACCTACACGTTCCCCGACCACTCTCATTCTCATGGCCGACAACAACGACAACAAGAAGCGCAGTCCCCTCAAGAGCCTCCCACCGGATGGTTTCCCCCTTAAGACCGGCCTGATTTGGGTCGCCATCATCGGGGCGATTGTGGCGCTCTTCCTGCTGAATCCGGGCAAGGCCCCGCAGCCGGCCTCGCTGAAGATCCAGCAGGTCATTGAACTGGCCGAGCAGGGACTCATCGCCAGCGGCGCCATCCGCCAAGACAGCACCGGCGGCCGCGACTGGTCGGAAATTACCGGGGAAACCAAGGAGCCCATCCTCCGCACCCCGCCACCCGCCAACGAGCCGACCAAGCGCTTCGTCGCCATGGGCCGGTTGACGGAAAGCAATTTCGAGGTCTTGCAAAAGACCAAGGCCTTTGACGACAAGCCTTCAACCACCGCAATGACGCAGCTGCTGCTCAACGTGCTGCCTTTTGTCATCGTCATCGGCCTGCTCTATTTCCTGTTCGTCCGCCAGCTCCGCCAGGCGGGCAAGGGCGCGCTGAGCTTCGGCAAGAGCCGCGCCAAGATGCTCACTCGCGACAAAGATCGCGCCACCTTCGCCGATGTGGCCGGGTGCGACGAAGCCAAGGAGGAAGTCAGCGAGGTGGTCGAGTTCCTGCGCGACCCCAAGAAATTCCAGAAGATCGGCGGCCGCATCCCCAAGGGCATCCTCATGGTCGGCTCTCCCGGCACCGGCAAGACGCTCCTGGCCAAGGCCATCGCCGGCGAGGCTGACGTGCCGTTTTTCTCCATCAGTGGTTCGGATTTTGTGGAGATGTTCGTCGGTGTCGGTGCCAGCCGTGTCCGCGACATGTTCGAGCAGGGCCGCAAGAACGCCCCCTGCCTCATCTTCATCGACGAGATCGACGCGGTCGGCCGCCAGCGCGGTGCCGGTCTCGGCGGCGGCAATGATGAGCGCGAACAGACCCTCAACTCCCTTTTGGTGGAGATGGACGGCTTCGACACTCAGGAGGGCGTCATCATCATCGCCGCGACGAACCGGCCGGACGTGCTCGACAGCGCGCTACTGCGCCCCGGCCGTTTCGACCGCCAAGTTTACATTGACCTGCCCGACATCATCGGCCGCGAACAGATCCTCCGGGTGCATGGCCGCAAGATCACGCTGTCCGATGACGTCAACCTCGCGATCATTGCCCGGGGCACGCCGGGTCTCTCCGGTGCGGAACTCGCCAACCTGCTGAACGAGGCCGCCCTGCTGGCCGCCCGCCGCAACAAGAAAAAGGTCGAGATGATCGACGTGGATGACGCGCGTGACAAGGTCCTGTGGGGCCGCGAGCACCGCCGCGTAATGGACGACAAGGAGAAGAAATCCCTCGCCTGGCACGAGGCCGGCCACGCCGTCGTGGGCGCCGTGCTCGACGATGGTTCCTTCCCGGTGCACAAGGTCACGATCATCCCCCGGGGCCAGAGCCTCGGCAGCACGACCTATCTCGCGACCAAGGACATTCTGGGGCGCACGAGGAAGCAGTATGCCGACCGGGTCTGCACCTCGATGGCCGGGCGCATCGCCGAAAAGATGGTCACCGACGATATCAGTGACGGCGCCTCGGGCGACATCAAGCAGGCCACCAAGATTGCCCGGGCCATGGTGTGCGATTTCGGCATGAGCGACCTCGGCCCCATCGCCATGGGTGAAAACCAGGACACCGTATTTCTCGGACGGGACATCACCCGCTCCCAACACATCAGTGAGGATACCGCCCGCCGGGTGGACGTGGCCGTGGCCGAAATCATCAGCACCGAATACAAGCGCGCCGAGCAGATCCTTGGCGAACATCGCGCCGCCCTCGACAAGATCGCCGCAGCCCTGCTTGAGCATGAGACCATCGAAGGCCGCCATGTGCTGGAAATCCTCAAGGACGGTGAAATCAAGTCGCCCATCGTCATGGTGAAACTGCCGCCCCGCCAGCCGCCCGAAGCAGGCAAACCGGCCGGGCAAGCCGCGCCCACCGCGCCCAGCGGAGCGCCCGCGCCGAGCCCGGCCTGAAAGTAAAATCTTCCTTGGTTTTCTTGCCTGAGGCCGACATCCTGTCGGCCTCTTTTATTATGAACATCTGCTGCATTGGAGCCGGTTATGTAGGTGGCCCGACTATGGCCATGATTGCCCTAAAATGTCCCGATATCACCGTAACCGTGGTGGACATGAACACGGCCCGGATTGCCGCCTGGAACAGCAGCACGCTGCCGATATTCGAGCCGGGCCTCGATGAGGTGGTGAAGCAGGCCCGCGGCAAAAATCTCTTCTTTTCCACCGATGTGTCCGGGCAGATTAAAAAGGCCGACATCATCTTCGTGGCGGTCAACACCCCGACCAAGACTTATGGCGTCGGCGCGGGCCGGGCGGCTGACTTGCGCTATATCGAATCCGTCGCCCGCACCATTGCGGAGCACGCCGAGAGTGGGAAGATCATCGTCGAGAAGTCCACCATCCCGGTTAAGACCGCCGATGCCATCAAGACCATACTCGCGGCCAATTCCAAGGGGCTGAAATTCGCGGTGCTCTCCAATCCCGAATTCCTCGCCGAGGGCACTGCGATCAAGGATCTGACCAATCCCGACCGCGTGCTCATTGGCGGCGAGCGCACCCCGGAAGGGGAGAAGGCCATGGAGGCCCTCGCCGGCGTTTACGGCCGCTGGGTGCCGCGCGATCGCATCATCACGACCAACCTCTGGTCGTCGGAGTTGTCCAAGCTCGTGGCCAACGCCTTTCTCGCGCAGCGCATCTCGTCCATCAACTCAATCTCCGCGCTCTGCGAGGCGACCGGCGCCGACGTGGACGAGGTGGCCAACGCCATCGGAAAGGACAGCCGCATCGGCCCGAAATTCCTGAAAAGCTCCGTCGGATTCGGCGGCTCCTGCTTCCAGAAGGACATCCTCAACCTGACCTATCTCTGCGAAAGCTTCGGCCTGCCCGAGGTCGCCGCTTATTGGACCAGCGTGGTCGGCATCAACGACTGGCAGAAGCGGCGCTTTGCCGCGCGTATCGTGAAGGACCTGTTCAACACCGTTGCCGACAAGAAAATTGCCGTGCTTGGCTTCGCCTTCAAGAAGGATACCAATGACACGCGCGAGTCCGCGGCCATCAACATCTGCCGCGATCTGCTCGCCGAGCACGCCAAAGTCAGCGTGTATGACCCCAAGGTGCCGGCGGAGGAGATCAAGGCCGACACTCTCGGCAAGGGCGTGGAGAATCCGCGTTTCTCGATCGCCAAGGATGCCTACGAGGCCTGCGCCGGTGCGCATGCCATAGCTATCGTGACGGAGTGGGATGAGTTCAAGACACTCGATTACGCGAAGATTTACGTGAGCATGCCGAAGCCGGCATTTCTGTTCGACGGCCGGAACATTGTGGACCTCGCCGCACTGCGGAAGATCGGTTTCAAGGCCTCCGGCATCGGCAAGCCGGCGGGCGGCCGGCGCGCGGATGATGTGGAATAAATATAGGCGGGTGGTGCGCTTGCGCACCACCTTGCGTGCAGGCACGCAAGCTACAGGAACTGGCTTGGATGGAGGTGGGGCCATCAACCCCATCCTGCTGGATTGCTTCGTCGCTACACTCCTCGAAATGACAGTCTAAAGGCCAGGAGACGATGGTATCAGATGAAGCTGAGCGGCTGGTAATCAGCGCCGAGGATGGCGCGGGATTTGCATCCGAGCCACTGGTCAAGCACGGTCGAATAGACGGCGCGGAAGTCGGTCGAGTAGGTCAGATCCTGATTGCGCGCAACGTCGAGGCTGGGCGCCGTGCCATGCAGGCCCGGCTTGAGGCGTGAACCCATGACAAAGAGGGGGGCGGCCGTGCCGTGGTCGGTGCCGCGGCTCTCGTTCTCGCTCGGGCGTCGGCCAAATTCGGAGAAAGTCATTGTGAGCACCTGGCTGTCGAGTTTCTTCGCCACGAGGTCCGCCTGAAATGCGGCAAGCCCTTCGGACAGCGTTTTGAGCAGGTTGGCGTGCGTGTTCAGCTGGTTGTTGTGGGTGTCGAAGCCGCCGAGCGAGACGTAATAGACGCGCGTTGCGGTGCCGGCGGCGATGAGGGCGGCGACGTTGCGCAGCGAGCCGGCGAAGGGCGTGCCGGGATAGGCGGTCTGGGTCTGGTAGTTGGCCAGCACCTTCTGGAACTTTTTCTCGGTGACGAGAGCGTCCATCATCGTGTGGCGCAGGTAGCCGGCGTTATCGTGATCGGCATGGCCCGCAGGTGTCTGCGCCATCTGTTCGAGCAGGCTGAGGTTCTCGGTTTGTTGACGGCGGTTGCGGCCGGAGGGGAGGGAGAAGGTCGGGTGTTGCTGCGCGCTGAGGAAGGATTGGGGCACCTCGTTGCTGATATTCACGCCGCAGGGATCGACGCCCTTGGGCGTGCCGGTGCAGGCGTTGTCAAAGAAGCGGCCGAGCCAGCCGGTGGGCAGCGTCTCGTTGCTGTCGCTGCCGGTCTCCCAAATTTCCGTCGAGCGGAAGTGGCTGCGGTTGGGGTTGGGGTAACCGACGTTCTGCACGATGCCGAGTTTACCGTCCTTGAACAATTCGTGCAGCGCGGTGCAGCCGGCGTTGAGCGCAAGGGTGTCGTTGAGCTTGAGCAACTGGTTCGCGGGCAGGCCGAGGGTCGGGCGAAGCCGGCGGTAGTTCGGATCGGCGTAGGGGACGACGGTGTTGAGACCGTCGTTGCCCCCGGCGAGTTGCACGAGGACCAGGATACTGCGGTCCTTCTCGGGAGCGGGAGCCTGTGCGGCAGCGGACTCGACAAGGAAACCGGGGGCGAAACGGCTGAAGGCGAGCAGGCCGATGCCGCGGGCCCCGTAGTGGAGGAATTCACGGCGCGTGGAGGGGAGGAGGTGCGCGGGGTTTTTCATGTTCAGCAAAGTTGGTAGCTTGGGGATTCGAGCAGGGTGGCCAAGGCGGCGCGGGTGGCTGGCCCCGCCTCGGAGTGCCGGGCGCTGCGTTCGAGGAAAGTGGTGACCTGCCGCTCGAGTTCGGTGCCGGCGAGGGCGGGCACGTAGCGGCGGATGAGCTCGCGGGAGCGGTCAGCCGGAGGCAGCTTGGCCCACTGGGCGAGCTGGGCTTCATCGAGCGTGAAGTTGGTCACGCCGTCGGCGTAGGCGGCGGCGAGTTCGATCTGCTCGTCGCCATTGAGCAGCTCCTCGTTGACTGGCTGCAGCAGGGCTTGGATCAGCTGCCGACGGGCGGTGAGGGTCGCGGAATTGATCCAACTGCGGCCGCCAACCCAGCCGCGGACGTTGGGTGGGTCGTAGGGCGTCTGGCCCATGGAGCGCAGACTGCCGATCAGTTGGCGCGGCAACGGGGCAACGCTGAGCTCCAGGTCCTGCAGCAGGCCCAGGTAGAATTGGACGGGGCTCTTGATGTAGCCGCCGCGATAGCGCGCATCGAAAAATACGCGACTGGTGAAGAACTTGACCGCGAGCTTGCGCAGGTCGTGGCCAGTCCCGGCCCACCAGGCACCGAGGGCGGCGATCTGCTCCGCCGGGAGCGGTTCGTCGCTCAGGTAGAAATTGACAATCTGCCTCGGAAGGAAGGTGCCGGCGGCCTTTTGCTTGAAAACCAGGTTGATCACGTCGTCACCCGTGAAGTTACCGCTCTGGCCGAAGACCGTCTTGCGGCCGTTGTCATGCTGGCGCTGCGCGAAGACAAACTCGCCCTGGCGTTGACGGTAACCGCCGGCTTCGCGCGCGGCCTGCTTGATGTCATTTTCCGTGTAATTGCCCTCGCCGAGGGTGAAGAGCTCGAAGAGCTCGCGGGCAAAGTTTTCGTTGGGGGCCTCGGGTTTGTTTTGTTGCAGGTCGAGGTAGGCGATCATGGCCGGCGACCGAGACATTAACTTGGCGAGGT
>DAORVZ010000038.1:0-9189 GCA_035434005.1 Lacunisphaera sp. | reverse complement strand
ACGACCTGCGGATGTGGGTGGATGGAGAGGAGTGGTCGCCCTGCCCGCGGCCGCACGCGCGGGACACCTGGACGGTGCCCCTGCCCGTCGGGTGGCATCGCGTGAAGGTTTCCCTTGCGGATTACCGGGAGAAACCCTTCCGCAACGACTACTGGATGCCCTGGCGGCCGGAGCAGATGGCGATCGGCGTGCCTAGCCTGGTGGTCGAAGGCCCCGAGGGCCGCCTGCCGCATGATGGTGGCGTCAAGGATTTCGCCGGCCTTCAAGGTGAGCTTGGGGAGGAGAACCTTAGAGGTGCCGTCGGCTCCGACGAACTCAATCTTGGCGGTGGTCGCCGCGGCAAGGGTGAGGGATTTCTCGTTGGAGAAGAAATCATCCCGGCCCATGGTGGCGACGGAGGTCTTCGAGTCCGGGGACCACTTACCCATGGAGTGCGGGTGGGCCCGGGCGTAGTCCTTGACGGCCTTGGGGGCGCGACGGTCGGAGTTGCCCTCGCGCAGGACGGGGTTGACGGCGGAGCCTTTGACTTTGTCGTAGCGGGCCTTGGTGTCCTTCTCGGCATCGGTCTTCGGCACCTCGGGGTAGTCCGGCACGGCGTAGCCATGGGCCTGCAACTCGGCGATGGCTTCTTTCAGCTGCGGGACGGAGGCGGAGATGTTGGGCAGCTTGATGATGTTGGCTTCGGGCTTGAGAGTCAGCGCGCCCAGTTCGGCGAGGTGGGCGGCGACCTTCTGGTGGGCCGGGAGCTGGTCGGCGAAGGCCGCCAGGATGCGCGCGGCGACGGAGATATCGCGCGTCTCGATATTGATGCCGGCGTGCTTAGTGAAGGCCTGCACGATCGGCAGGAGGGAGTAGGTGGCGAGCGCCGGAGCCTCGTCGGTCTTGGTGTAGATGATGGTGGGACGCATGGGAGAGAAGCGGGTAGCGAGTAGTGGGTAGCGAGTAGACAGACCCTACGAGGTCCGGTCAAAAGCATTGTGGGGCTGGGCGGACGTTGCAGCGGGGCTAATCAGTGGCTGAAGCCAGATGGAGATCCGGGGAAACAGGAGCCGGACGATTTGAACACGAAGAAGCTAAGAAGCAAAGAAAGGCACCTTGGCTACTTTGTTTCTTTGTGTTCGTTGAAAGTTTCATTCCGCACCGACGGGGCGAGTGGCGAGGAAGCGGAGGATGGGGCGGTTTTCATGGCGGGATTCGGTCACTGAAAGCTCAAAGCGTGCCTCCCAGTCATTCTGTCCTTCGTTGTCCACCAACACATGGGCGATCTGCCAGATGCTTTCGTCGCACTCCAAAACATGCGTGTGTTTCGCCGCCCGGCCTTCGGGGTCGAGGCGGAAGCGGCCGCGGGCGTCGAAGTAGGCGGTGAATTCCTTTTCGATGCGACGGGACTCGGTGGAAGCACCGGGGTCGGCGACCCCCGCTACAGCGACGCGCTCGGCGGCGCTTTCCCAATCGCGCGCGGCCACGTCCTGCAGGAAACCTAGGAGCGCAGTGCGCACGACCCGGCGAAAGGCATCGGCATCGCGCGTGATGTCGAAGCTCGCGGGTCGCGCGGGCTTGCCGACCTGCTCGGCCGCGACGAAGCCCGGGTTCTTCAGGCGTTCCCATTCGTCGAGCAGGCTGGAGTCGATGCCGCGGATGAGCTCGCGGAAATAATCTTCCATCTCGACGACCTCGGGTGTCTTGGCGGAATTTGGCACGGTCTGGGCGAGCACCTTCCAGGCCTGCATCAGGTGGCGCAGCAGGAGGCCCTCACTGCGCTCGAGGCCGTATTCGCGGACGTAGTCGGGAAACGACTGGTAGCGCTCGAACATCTCGCGGGCGATGGACTTGGGCCGGACGTTCTCCTGCTCGACCCACGGGTGGGCGGCGGCGAAGGCATTGAAGGTCTCGTAGAGGAACTCGCGCAGCGGCTTCGGGTGCTCGACCTCCTCGAGTTTCGCCATGCGCTCCTCGTAGGGGATGCCGGCGGCCTTCCATTCCTCGATCTTGCGGCCCTTCTCGCGGTCCACCTGCCGGCGCAGGATCTGGTCGGGATCTTCGACGATGGCTTCGCACAACGTGAGCACGTCGAACGGGTAGTCGGGCGACTCGCGGTTGAGCAGCGGCAGGGTGTCGATGAGGTAGAGCGAGAGCGCTTGGTGCAGGGAGAAGTCATCCTGTAGCTCGACGTTGACGCGAAGGCGGCGGCCAGAGGGCTGACGCGGGATGATTTCCACAATTTTGCGGTCGTGCAGGGCGCGGAAGAGCTGCAAGGCGCGTTTGCGCAGGGCGCGCTTCTTGGTGGGCGTCTCGTGGCAGTCGTTGATGAGCTGGCGCATGGCGCGGCAGCCGTCGCTGTCGCGGCTGAGCACGAGCAACAGCATGCCGTGCGACACTTCAAACCGGGATGACAGTTCCTCCGGCTTGGCAGTCCGGAGACGATCAAAGGTCTTCGCGTCCCAGCCAACGGAACCCTCGGGGGCACGGGCCTTGACGAGTTTCTTTTTCTTCGCGGGATCGGCGGTCGCCTTTTCCTCGGCGCGTTTGTTTTCAATGAAGTGTTCCGGGGCCTGCACGACAACGTAGCCCTGGGTGTCGTGGCCGGCGCGGCCGGCGCGGCCGGAGACCTGGCGGAAATCGCGGACGCTGAGGATGGCGGCCTTCTTGCCGTCGTATTTCCAGAGGTGGGTGAAGAGGACGGTGCGGATCGGAACATTGATGCCGACGCCGAGGGTGTCGGTGCCGCAGATGAGCTTGAGCAGGCCCTGCTGGGCGAGCGATTCGACGAGGATGCGGTATTTGGGCAGCAGGCCGGCGTGGTGCACGCCGATGCCGTGGCGCAGCCAGCGCTTCATGTCCTTGCCGTAGGGGCTGTTGAATCTCACGCGCTCAAGCGCTGTCGCGAGCACGGCCTTCTCGTCCTTCGTGCAGACCGGCAGGCTCATCAGCGCCTGCGCGGCCTCCGAGGCGGCGCGCTGGGTGAAATGCACGAGGTAGACCGGCGCGCGGTTGTCAGCGAGCAACGCGGCGACCCGCTCTGCCTGCGGGACCTCCGAATACTCGAAGACCAGCGGCACCGGTCGGCGGTCGCTGCGCACGGTGAGGGTCGGGGCGTCGGTGAGGCGGGTCAGATCCTTCTCGAAAAAGTCGGTCGAGCCCAGAGTGGCTGACATCAGCAGGAAGCGCGACTGCGGCAGAGTGAGCAGCGGCACCTGCCAGGCGTAGCCGCGCTCGGCGTCGGAGTAGTAGTGGAACTCGTCCATGATCACAGCGGCGACGTCCGCGTGTTCGCCGCGAGTGAGGGCGATGTTGGCGAGGATTTCGGCTGTGCAGCACAGCACCTTGGCATGCGGGTTCACGGAGGCGTCGCCGGTCATCATACCGACATGCTCCGGCCCGAAGTCACGGCACAGGCTGAGGAACTTCTCGTTCACCAGGGCTTTGATAGGACAGGTGTAGACCGAGCGCCGGCCGGCGCAGAGGGCCTTGAAGTGAAGTGCGGCCGCGACGAGGGATTTGCCGGAGCCGGTGGGCGTGTTGAGGATGACGTTGCGACCGGCGAAGAGCTCGAGGATCGCCTCCTCCTGCTCCGGGTAGAGCGTCAGGCCGCGTGCCGCCATCGCCTTGAGGAAGGCGTCGAGCACCGCATCCGGATCGGGGGATCCGGCCAGCGGGGCGAGGGGAGCGGGCGGAAGTGCTGACACGCGGCCACAACGAGGCTTTGGGCGCGACGTGACAAGACTGATGAATGCCGATCCTCGCAGGAGTAAACAGGGAGAACAGAGCCAGACAGCGTTGCTCCGTTTCCTTCGCTACCTCCACTGCGAGGTTTGGGTCGCGACGCATTCTAGGATTCCCATTCGCCCGGGATTCAGGGCAGCGTAGGGCGTTGAAACCGAACATCACCCTAGCCGAGACGAAGGCATCCAACGGCGCGCGCATGACCCTGGTCGAGCACGACGGCAGCTACTGCATCCGCGTCAACGGGCAGCAGCTGATGCATTCCTCGGTGGCCACCTCCGAGATCGAGCTTGGCCGGCTCGGCGTCGAGCGGCTGGTGAACCGCGGCCAGCCGGCGAAGGTCCTGATCGGCGGCCTCGGCCTGGGTTTCACCTTGAAAAGCGTGCTGTCGCACACCGGGCCCAAGGCGGCGGTGCAGGTGTCTGAGCTTTTCCCCGAGATCGTGGCGTGGAACCGGACATTTCTAGCCGGACTCAACGGCGGCGCGCTCGCCGACCCTCGCGTGACGGTGCTGGCGGAGGACGTGCGCGCGATCATCCGGCGGGGGGCGAAGGCGCCGTATGACGCCATCGTGCTCGACATCGACAACGGCACGACGGCCATGGTGAAGGAGGAGAACAACCAGCTCTACAGCGAGCGAGGCATGCAGCAAGTCGCCCTGGCGTTGAAACCCGGCGGCCGGGCGGTGGTCTGGTCGGCGTGCGCCGACGCGGCGATCGAGCAGCGGTTGAAGAAGGCGGGGCTCGCCGTGCAGGCGGTGCCGGCGAAGCTTTATGCGCAGGCGAAGCGCAGCACCTACATGATCTACGTCGGCGACAAACCGGACCTAGCGGCGGGGCGTTAGTCTTTCACGAAGCAATACGACCGATACGACAGACGGTCATCCTTCAGGGCGTTATAGATGCGCGATCCCTGTATGCCCGCGAAATCGCGGCCGAGGGAGTGCATGAACTGCGGCAGGTGCCGCACGAGCAGCCGCTGCGAGCGCTCGGAGTTCTTGTCCATGCCGCGCAGCACCTCGGTGTTGATGATCCGGGTCTTGATTTGCTTCAGCGGGGCGCCGGCTAGCGCCTGCTCCCAGTTGGCGAGACCTTCGTCGAAACGGAAATCAGCGTAGCAGAAATGTCCGCCCGGTTTGAGGACTCTGGCCACTTCGGCGAGGAAACGCTGGAAGTCCGGGTAGCAGTGCGAGGCCTCAACATTGATGACGGCGTCGAAGGTCGCGTCTGGGAATGGCAGGTTCTCGGCGTCGCCTTGAAGGAAATCCAGACCGGCGACATGGTGGCGCTGCTGGCAGAACTTGATGCCGGTGGGATTGAGATCGAGCCCGGTGTAGAGGGATGGTTGCAGGGCTCGCGTGAGGAACGAAGCGCCACCACCATGGCCGCAGCTGACCTCGAGGATGCGTTTGCCCTTCAACTCAACCTGTGTGGCGACGTGATGATAAAGCTGGATGCAGGCGCGGTTCGGCTCGTCGTCCGGGTCAAGCGCCAGGCCGACCGGAGGCTCGGTCTCGAAGGCGTAGTTGAGGAACAGCACCTCCTCGGCCTGCAGCCGTCGCGTCAGGAACGGATACCACAGCTTCCAGATGGCTTTCTTCAGGAAGCCGATAGAGAAGAGCGGGTCGATGAGGGACATGTCTGGTGTGGAGACTGAGCGCAGCGGGGGCGCTGCGGCTCCAAGATGGAGCGCGGGCGACCTCGCCCGCGGTTTAAGGCAATTTTGCCTGCACCAGTTTGCTGGCGGCGCCGAAGTCGATGAGGCCGGCTTCGGGGCGCTGCTTGAGCGCGCCGATGACCTTGCCCATCTCTTTCTTCGAGGTGGCGCCGGTGGCGGCGATGACCTCGGTGACGAGCGCCTCTAGCTTCGCGGCGTCGAGGCCCTTGGGGAGGTATTTCTCGAGGATGGCGAGTTCCGCGTTGTTAGCGGCGACGAGGTCGGCGCGGCCGCCCTTCTCGAATTCGGTGCGGGCGTCGGTCAGATTTTTGGCGGCCTTGCGGAAGGTGGTGATGACGAGGGCCTCGTCGATCGGCTTGCTGGTGTCCATCGAGGCGCGCTGGATGGCGGCGTCCATGGTGCGGAGGGCGGTGGCGGTGGCCGTGTCACGGGCCTTCATGGCGGTGATGATGTCGGCGCGGAGGGTCTCGTAGGTGGTCATGAGGGAGGCAAAATAGAGATTGGGGAATATGAGCGGGGAGAGCAGCAATCAAGCCACCGAGGTAACGCGGAATTCGCTGCTCTGGCCGCCAAGGGAGAGTTGCAACGTGTCGCCCTGCTTGCGGCCCATGAGCTGGCGGCCGAGCGGAGACTGCGGGGTGATGACCAGCACTGGGTCGCCGCCGGTGTTGATCTCGGTTCCGCCAGCGCGGGGTCCGATGAAGTAGTGGTTGCGGCTCCGGCCCTCCAGCCGAACCAAGGCGCCGAGGCTGATGGGTTCGCCGGCGGAGAAATCGCGGACGGGCAGAGCCTGAAACTGGGCGACGGCCTGGGCTGCCTCCTCGGCGGCTTTGGACTGACCGTGCGCCAGGTAGGAAGCCTCGAGGCCGCGGGTGTCGTATTTGTCCTCGGCTTTGTTCTCGTCGTCAGTGGCCTCGGCATGGGTGGCGAGTGCGGCCTGAGTCAATAGTTCCAGCTCGGACTGGAGCTGCCGCACAATGGCGTCGTGGAGCGCGTGTTTGGGCATCGGGGAATCAGGGGGTCTTTTCGTCGCCGTAGATGGCGACGAAGGCGGGGCGGTTGGAGAGCCTGGCGGCGCGATACATGCCGGGGGAGTTGAATTCCATGGCGATGTTGCCTTGGGCGTCGAGGGCGATGACCCCGCCATCGCCGCCGAGCTGGCCGACCTTGGCGATGGTGGCAGCGGCGGCCTCGCGGAGCGGTGTGCCTTTGTATTCCATCTGGGCGGCGATGTCGCGCGCGACGCCGACGCGGATGAAATACTCGCCCCAGCCGGTGGCGCTGACGGCGCAGGTAGCGTTGTGCGCGTAGGTGCCGGCCCCGATGATCGGGGCGTCGCCGACCCGGCCGAATTTCTTGTTGGTCATGCCGCCGGTGGAGGTGCCGGCGGCGAGGTTGCCGGCCTTATCCAATGCCACGCAGCCGACGGTGCCCCAGCGGAGCGTGCGGGCGAAATAGTCCACCGGCGCGGCGGCGGTGCGCTCCTTGCCGTCCTTCTCCTTGGCTTGGGCCTTCTTCAGTTGCTCGCGGCGCCAGTCGGTCTGGAAATACTCGTTCGGCACCAGCTCGTAGCCCAGCGACCTGGCGAATTTCTCGGCGCCTTCGCCGGCCATCATCACATGCGGCGACTTCAGCATGACGTCGCGGGCGAGGTTGATGGGGTTTCTGATATGATGGACGCCCGCGATGGCGCCGGCGGCCTGGGTGCGGCCGTCCATGATGGAGGCGTCGAGCTCGCAGATGCCGTCGGCGTTGAACACGGCACCTTTGCCGGCGTTGAAGAGCGGCGAGTCCTCCATGACATTGATCGCTGCCGTCACGGCCTCAACGGCGGCGCCGCTGCGGTCGAGGACCGCGTAACCGGCGTTGAGCGCCTCGGTGAGCCTGGCGCGATACTCGGTCTCCCGCTCGGGAGTCATGGTCGCGCGGGCGATGACACCGGCCCCGCCGTGGATGACCAGCCCGTAAGGACGGGGTGGGGTTTCCGCCCAGGTGACCAACGGGGAAAGAAGCAGCAGGGATGGAAGTAAACGCATCAGGGTTAAGGGTAGGCCCGCAGGCTAGCAATGGGTTCACACAAACTGCAACCAAGTCCGTCAATGACGGCAGAGCCTCAACTGCGCAGCGGTGGGACGGGGAAGATGAGCCGGCCGGCCAGCTCGGTCAGCCGGGCCGTCAGTTGGGTGTTCTCCTTTTCTGGCGTGGCGTCGTAGGTGCTGCGCTGGGTGGCCCGCTCGGCGAGTTCGGTGCTCAATATAAAGACATGCCCGTGGCGCACGAACAGGAGCGTGCCGCGCTTGGCGGTGACGCGGTTGGCCGAGGCCGGGCCGAGGACGCCGTCCTTCGGCTCGAAGTGCGAACCGCCAGGCAGATCGGCGTAGGTGATGAGGGCGCCGTCGTGCAACTCGGGGACAAACCGGGCGCTCTCGATCTTCGAGCCCGGGAAGCGGCGGTCGAAATCTGCGAGCACGAAGTCGGTGAAGAAATACAACAGGTAGTCCCGCCGACCGCGCGTTTCGAGTTCCCAGCGCTGCAGGGAGTCCTGCGGGAAGCAGGCGATGCTGATGTGAGTGCTGTAACTGTCGGAGAAGGTGACGACGTTTTCCGTGTCGGTGACCGTGCCGCCCAATTCGCGCAGCACCGGCAGGGGCAGGCTGAACTCCCTGGTGGCGGAGATGTAGGTGTCGCCCTCGATTTTTCCCGCCAGTGGTGCGATTTGCGCGCGCAAAGCGACAGGCACTAGGGCGAGGAGCAGGGACAGGCGGAACATGGGGACGGAAGCTAGCGACCGACGGGTGATTATCAAGCGGCCCCGGCTCAGACCGTCAGGCGCCGCCAGAGTGCCACGGGAATCTGTTCGGGCCGGGTGTGCGGGCCGAGGCCGGCGGCCGAGAGCTCCGCGAGCCAGGCCGCGCCGCCGTCGGGGAGCTTGTTGCGCAGGAGACCGCCGATCTGTTTCCGGCGTTGCTGGAAGCAGGCGCGGATGACGGCCTTGACGGCTGCCGGGAAAACGAAGGGATCCGGGAGGCGTGTGAGGTGGAGCAGGTAGGACTCGATGTCCGGCTGCGGGTAGAAGCACGAGCCGTCGACCTTGTGACCCGGCGCGACGGCATAGGCGGCCTGCAGGGTGATTGAGATGGCGCCGAAGGTCTTGGAGCCGGGCTGGGCGACATAACGCTGGGCGGCCTCCTGCTGGAGCATGAGGACCATGCGGTCCGGGAGCGGGCCCGAAAGCACGCCGTCGAGCCACGGCGTGGCGATCGCGTAGGGCAGGTTGGCGACGATCTTGAAGGAGCCGGCGCGGTCGGCGGGCAGGCCGGCCAGCGGGTGCTCGACGCCGTCGCCCTCCATCAGATGGAGGCGCGGATTGGTCGCGGCGAGCGTGGCGGCGAGGTGCTTGTGCAGGCCGTAGTCGCGCTCGATGGCCCAGACCTCGGCGCCGGCGTCGAGCAGGGCGTTGGTCAGCGTGCCCAGGCCGGGCCCGATCTCGACGACGGTGTCGCCCGCGGTGACACCGCCGAGTTCGAGGGACTTGCGGACGATGTTGCCGTCGACGAGGAAATTCTGCCCGAGGAAACGCTTCGGCTCATGCCCGAGCTGTGCGAGCAGGTCGCGCGTGGTCTTGGGGGTCAGTGGCAGGCTCATACCACGTGGAAGCTGCGAATGACGGCGGCGGGATCGTCGGCCCGCATGAGCGACTCGCCAACCAGGATGGCGTGCGCGCCGGCGGCCTTGACGCGCGCGGCGTCGGCGGCGGTGGTGATGCCGCTCTCGCTGACGGCGACGACG
>DAORVZ010000037.1:0-9276 GCA_035434005.1 Lacunisphaera sp. | reverse complement strand
TTGCCGGGGCCGGCCCGGGACCGGGGTCAGCGACCCCGGCTACAAGCGTCGCCAAGGCCGCCGCGCCCACCCAGGTCATTTCCTCAACTCCCGCTCCCATGAAAGGCAACGCCCGCCCGCCCGCTTTGCATCCGGCCATCACCAAGCGCCTGGATACCGTCATCCCCGCCAACATGCTGATGGATGTCCGCTGGGACGGCCTGCGCGCCGCGCGCGAGGCGGCCAAGCAGCAGCACGGCAAGGCCGCTGCCTCGCCCTCCACCATGATCGCCTGGTGCGTGGTGCGCGCGCAGGAGAAGCACGCGGCCTTCCGCTGCATCGTCAACAAGGAGGGCGCCATCCTCGAGCAGGCCGACTTCGAGCTCGGCGTCGCTGTTTCCCTCGACGGCGACCGGCTGGCCACCGCTCCGGTGGTCAACGCGAACAAGCTTTCCTGGGCCGATTTCGTGGCCGCCTACAACCGTGCGGTCGAGGACACGCGCTCCGGCAGGATCATCGAGGTGCAGGCCCCGGTGAACCTGACGAGCCTCGGCGCGTTCGGCGTCGAGAGCGCCACGCCGATCGTGGTGCCGCCCGCGATGGGCACCCTGTTCGTCGGGTCGGCACATGAACGCCTGATCAACGCCGGGGGCGTCATTCATCCCGCAGAGGTCGTCACACTCTCGCTCACCTTCGACCACAAGGTCGTGAACGGCGCCACCGCCGCGGCCTTCCTGCAGGAAGTGAAGAGCCAGATGGAAGGCTTCAAGCTGCCGGGCTGAAAGCCGGCGGCGTCGGTCCCCGCCCCGTTCCGCCCCAAAGGCAGCCGCTCACACCATCGGGCGGAATTTGCCGACGACGCCCGTCAGACACGCGGTGATCTGGCCGAGGGAGCACACCTCGACGGTATTCACCAGCTCGGCGAATACGTTGCCGCCGGAGCGGGCGACGTTCTCGAGCCGCTGCAGGGCTTCGGCGGATTTCTTCGCGTGCTTCTTCTTGAACGTGCGGAGTCGCTCGACCTGCAGGCGCTGTTTCTTCGGAGAGGTGCGGGCGAGGGGCACACTCGGCATCGGCTCGTGCGAGATGTATTTGTTGAGGCCGATGATCGGGCGCTCGCCGGAGTAGATCTGCGTCTCGATGCGGTGGCCGGATTCCTGGATCTTGCTGCGCTGGTAGCGCTGCTCCATCGCGGCGATGACACCGCCGAGCGTGTCCATCTCGCGGAAGACATCGAGGATCGCCTTCTCGACCTGGCGCTCGAGCATCAGCAGGCCGGGCGCGCCCCCGAAGAGGTTCATGGTGTGCTTGAAGAGGCCGGACTCCTCGAGGAGGATCGACTGGCCGTGCGAGGCGAGCAGGGCGTATTTCTCGGTCGGTGTGGTGAACGGCTCGTCGGCGGAGTTCGAGTGGCATGAATTGGTGTAATTCATGTAGGCGATCATCAGCTCGGCGGCGGTGCGGGTGAGGTTGTTCTGGAACTCGGCGGCGATGAGCGAGCGGCCGGAGGTCTGAGTGTGCAGCTTGAGGGCCTGCGCCTTGGCGTTTGCGCCGAAGACGTCGCGCATGCCGATGGCCCAGATGCGGCGGCAGACGCGGCCGAGCACGAGGTATTCGACGTCGAGGCCGCAATCCAAGAAGAACGAGAGGCGCGGGCCGAACTGGTTGACGTCGGCGCCGCGGGCCTTGAGCAGGCCGGCGTAGGTGAAGCCGTTGGAGAGGGTAAAGGCCGCCTGCTGCACCGGCGTGGCGCCGGCCTCGGCGATGTGGTAGCCGGAGATCGAGACGGGATACCACTTCGGCATGTTGGGCACGCACCACTCGATCATGTCGCACAGGAAGCGCAGCGAGGCGTCGACGGGGAAGACGACCTCGTTCTGCGCCTGCACTTCCTTGAGCATGTCGGCCTGGATGGTGCCGCGGAGATTGGCGACACAGTCGGCACCGAAGCGGCGTTTGGCGGCGGCGATGAACATCGCGAGGATGGCCGGCGCCGGCGCGTTCATCGTCATCGAGACGGAGGCGTCGGAGCGCGTGAGGTCAAAGCCCGCGAAGAGCCGCGCCATGTCCTCGACGGTGTCGATGGCCACGCCGCCCTCGCCGACCTTGCCGAGCACGCCCTCGTGGTCGGAGTCGAGGCCGTAGAGCGTGGGGCCGTCAAACGCGGTGGAGAGGCGCAGGCTCTTCTGGTGCGTGTTGAGGTATTTGAAGCGCGCGTTGGTGTCCTCGGCGAGGCCGAGGCCGGCGAAGAGGCGCATCGGCTCTTCGCCCGTGCCGGCGGCCTTGTCGAGATACATCTCGCGGTAGGCGGCGGTGGCGTAGGGGAACTGGCCGGGAAACCCCTGGCCGAGCAGATATCCGGCGATGGCGCCGGGCTCGTCGGTGTCGGGCATGGCGAGGCGCGGCAGCGGCGTGCCGGTGGGTGACTTGGTCATCTCGACCGAGGCGCGGAGCTGCGCCCACTTGGCGCGGAGCTCGGCGGCAAACTTCGCGTCGGCGCGCGCGCGCGCCACCTCCGCGGCCACGTGGGCGTTGTAGGCGTCGATCGAGTCGGCAATCTTTCCGAGCTGACTCATGGGGCACCTCCGGTGCCGAGGTTGGAGGTGTGAGGCATGAGACGGGAGGCCGAAACCTTGTAGGTGGCGGGCTTGCACGCCACGTTGCGCGCGAGCGCGCAACCTACAGGGCAAAGAGGCGCGAAGAAAATCATGGTGAAACCTCCATCTGGCAGGCTTTCTCACCGCCGGTCGAGACGGGCAGGTCGCCGTGCTTCGCGATGGCGGCGAAGAGCGCATCGACCCCCAGATCGAAATGTTTGGCCGCCGTGGTGGGATGGAGCGTCTGCCCCTTGCCGTTCTGGTTGAGCCGGGCCTGGATCTCGGCCCTCGCGGTGTGCGCCATGGGATGGTCGCACTTGTTGAGGGCGACAAAGTCGGCGCCGTTGAGCAGAGCGATCTTCTGCAGCTGGATCAGCCCGCCGTAGTGTGGCGGGAGGACGAAGAGCGTGGCGTCGACGAGCTTCGGGCCGGCACCGAAGGTCCGGAACGGGTCGCTCTCCTGGCCGACGCCGACGGACTCGACGAAGATGAGGTCGAACTCGCCGGAGGCCTTCAAAATGTCGATCGCGGCCGGCGCGGCGGCGGAGAGGCCGGTCAGGCTGCCGCGCGTGGCCAGCGAGCGGAAGAACACACGGTCGTCCTGCGCGTAGATGGCCGAGACGCGGTCGCCGAGGATGGCACCGCCGGAGTCGGGATGGGAAGGATCGTTGGCGAGGAGCGCGATGCGGCCGGTGGGATTCGATTTCAGGAAGCGCGAGGTCAGCTCGTCGATGAGCGTGGACTTGCCCGCGCCGCCGGGGCCGGCGACGCCGACGACATACGAACGGCGCTTCGCGTCGTTCGAGTAGCGAGTAGCGGGTGGCGAGGAGCGAGCGGAGTTGGACTCGGCGATGGTGATCGCGCGGGCCAGGATGCGGTCGCCCTTGAACCTCGGGTTTGCCTTGGCGGCGCGGGCGTAGTCGCGCTTGATCTCGGCCATCATCCGGTCGAGCGGGGTGCCGGCGAAATAGATGCGGTCAGTGCCCTGGCGCTGCATGACGCGCGCGTCGGCCGGGGTGATGGTGCCGCCGCCGCCACCGAAGACGGGGATGTCAGCGTTGCCGGATTTCTTCAACTGGTCCACGACCTCCTTGAAGAAGACGAGGTGGCCGCCGTTGTAGGAGCTGAGGCCGACGACGTTGACATCCTCCTGGATAGCGGCGCGGACGATGGCGGAGGCGGACTGATGGTAGCCGAGGTAGATGACCTCGAGGCCGTGGCGGGCCAGCTCGATGTTGATGGTGGTGACGGCGCTGTCGTGGCCGTCGCAGACGGGGACGGCGGTCAGGATGCGCAAAGGGGCGCCCGGGCGTGGGGTTTTGGCGGCGGCCATGGCGGCGAGGAGAAAGGGAGAACCGGTCGGGTGCAACCGCCGAGGTGCCAGGTCTGGCCAGGGGCCCTGATTTGCCTCGTTTGGCGTAATCGGGAGCCGCTTGTGGGCACAAAAAAGCCCGCACGTGAGTGTGCGGGCTGCGTTGGCCGAGTGGCGGCGCGGTCAGACGACCGCACCTCGGCGGCGATGCCAGACAGCGAGGCCGAGGGCCGCGACGCCGGCGAGGGCGGCGTAGGTAGAGGGCTCGGGCACGGCGCTGAGATAGCCGGAGGAGAATTCCATGATGAACCCCTCGGTGCCGTTGCTGTTGGTGCCGCTGCCCCAGACGAGCGTGGCGTCCGCCGACATGCCCAAGATATTGAGGTTCGACCAGCCGGTCAGGTCGATTCCGGCGTTGGTGGAAACGCTTGCGATCGAGTGCCAGCCGGAGGCGTTGTAGATGAAGCTGCCGCCGCCGGTGCCAACCCACCCAAGTGCGACCACGGACCCATCTTCGCTGAGGCCACCGAAGATATTGGGCATCAGGCCGGTGCCGGGCGCGCCGATGGCCGTGACGACATCATTGATGATGAGGTAGGCTTCGGAACTGCTGCCGTTGTAGGCGGTGCTGTCGCCGGCAAACAAGCCGATGGTCGCCGCGTTGTTGAGCGCGAGCGACTGGTTCCAGGTGCCGCCGGAGAGTAGGTCGATGGCGTCGACGCTGCCGGCGCCAGCGTTGTCCCAGACAAAGGCCCGGGTGCCGGCCCCCTGCAGGCTGGCGCTGGTGCCGGCATTGCCGAGGGCGATGCTGCCATCAGCGGAAGTCGCGCGACCCGTGAAGTTGTTGTTAGTCATGCTGCCGATGAGGGGGATGGCGTCGGCCGCGCTGCCGGAGACCGTGTAGCGGAACGCCCGGGTGACGCCGCTGACCGGTGCGAAGCCATAGAGGAGGTTGCCGTTGTCGGAGACGGCCACGGCGCCACCGGCACCGGGTCCGAGGAGGTTGAGCGGGCTGGAGAGATTGCCGGTGTCGTAGCGCACGGATTGCCGGGTGTTGCCCGAGGCGGCCGAGTAGGCGCGGCCCGCAATGTAGGCGCCGTCCGGCGTGATGGCCGAGGCGATGATGGCGGCGGTGCCGCCGGTGTTGGCCACCAAGTCGGGCAGGGCCACCATGCCGCCGCCCGCAGTCCAGTAGAAGCCGGTGGTATTGCCGTCGTTCGACTGGCCGACGGCCCGGAGCGTGCCGCCGACTTTCGCGACGTCGCGCACTTCGCTGGAGAAGGTGCCGCCGGAGAGATCGCCGACGGCAGTGAGGGTGGCTTGGGCGGAGGCGGAGCAAACTGCCAGCAACGCCGAGGCGGCCAGCAGGAGGGGGCGGAAGGGTGCTTTCATGGGATGAAGCCGGACGGATAGAGTGGAAACGTTCTCCGGCCGGCAGATCTTTCACCCATGCGGGCACGCCACCGGCGCGAAGTTTCAGCAGCATGCCAGCGGCCGGGGGTTGCTCAACCGCCAGATCCTAAGGGAATTCCTGATTTTTGCCGACTCAGGCCGCCGTGCGGCGGCGATGCCAGGCGGCGAAGCCGAGGGCCGCGACGCCGGCGAGGGCGGCGTAGGTAGAGGGCTCGGGGATGGCGGAGACGGCTTGGATCTGGAAGTTCAGGGCCGTGGTATAGGTGGCGAAGCCGAAGGCACCGGCGACGGAGACCTCGTCATCGACATCCACGCGGTTGAAGAAGAGGAGTTCGACGTTGTAGGTGTTGCCGATGGTCAGGGTGTTGGCCGGGAGGACGAAGGAGCTGGTCGCCACATTGGGGGTGGACTGGGCGTCGTAGGTGCCGCCAACGCCTGGGGTGAAATCGATATAGAGCTCGACGTTGTTCCAGCCGATGCCGCCGGTGCCATGGCTGTTGAAGTTCAGCGTGTAGGGTGAGCCGGCCGCCACGAGGAGTTTGCCGCCGGACCAGGTGCCGCCGCTGAGGGCGGGGGCGGTGGGAAAGCTGCCGCTCGCGAGGCTGAGCGAGGTCACATCGGTGGGGCCGCCGGTGTGCAGGAGGTGCAGGGAGAAGGAATCGGCGTAGGCGGCACTGAGGGCGGGAAAATTGGGGTAGCCCGCCGCCTCGAAATTGCGGAAAATGCCGGAGGCCGGGATCGCCTGCGGGGAGGTGGCGGAGCCGCCGTGGGTGAAGGTGTAGGTGCCGCTCAGGCTCGGGCCTTCCACAAAAGCCGAGAACGAGTAGGGATTGGCGTTCAGGCTGGAGCTGCCCGCCACAGTCTGCGTGTAGTCAACGGTATAGGCGATGCCATAACCCTCGACGGTCTGGGCCTGGGCGGATGAAATTGCCAGCAGCGCGAGTGCGGCCAAAAGAAGGAGGGATGCGCGGGAATTCATAGGGCGGAGGGAGGTAAGCGGTGCGCCTTCACGATGGAGGCGGCCACGCCGGGTTCCAGTCCGCCGACCTAGGGCTTTCCCTGAATTTGCAACTGCGGGGAGCGGGCGCGGTTCAGCGCGCCAGGCCCTGCTCGCGCACCCACAACGCCGCGCGGGCGACGAGGGCGTTGGTGTGCGGCAGGCCGAGCTTGGCCTTGATGGCCTCGCGGTGTGATTCAATCGTCTTTACGCTGACACCGAGCACCTCGGCGATCTCCGCCGTCGAGCGGCCGAGGCCGAGCTGGAGAAACACCTGCCGCTCGCGCTCGCTGAGGTCCGCCATGGCATGGGTGGCTGGCGACGGAACATGGGCGCGCTCATTGGCGGCGGCGCGGTGCAGCGCGGCGAGGATGGCCACCGGCCCTTCCTGCTTGGAAACGAAGAAGCTGGCGCCGGCCTGCAGGGCCTTGGGCTCGTAGTCCGCCTTGGCGAGCATGGACAGCACCACGATTTTCAGACGGGGATGATCCTGCCGCAACTCTCGCACGAGTCGCAGCCCGTCGTCGTTTTGCAGCAGCAGATCCACGATGGCGGCGTCTGGTGACACCTGACGGGCCAGCTCGCGAGCCGCCAGCGCGTGATCGGCCTCGCCGCAGATGGTGAATGCGGGGTCGGCGTGCAGCGCGGCGGCGACACCGGCGCGGAAAAGGGGATGATCATCAACCAGGAGAACTTTCAGTGGCATGGGCATAGATGTCGGCGGCACGGGGTTGAGACGGGCAAGGATCTCGTGGCTCAGGCGGGCGCCTGCAGGATGCGGGCGAGGATGAGGTCACAGCGTTGCCAGGCGGTCGTTGCGGAAACGGGCCGGGCCTGAGTGGCCGCCGCTTCCAATTCCGTGCAGGCGGCGAGCAGCTCGTCCTCCTGCACCACGAGCGCGCTGCTGCGCAGGTAGTGGGCGCGGCGGGCCGTGCCGGGCAGGTCGTGCCGGGCCACGGCGGCGGCGAGCTCGGCGCGGAAGCCGGGGAGCTCGCGCCGGAAAACCGCATGTAGGTGCGGCGGCACCGTGTAGCCCGCCGACGCAGCCGGTGCGGTGGGTCGCGCGCACAGCGCACCCCACAGCGTTTCCAGCGGGACGGGTTTGGCGTGGAAATCATGCAGGCCCGCTTGCCGGGCGCGTTCGCGCTCGCGGTCGCCGGCGTGCGCGCTGACCCCGACGAGTCGCGCACGCGGGAGCAGCGCACGCAGGCGCGGGGCCAGCTCGATGCCGTCGGCGTCGGGCAGGGACACATCCAACACGACGGCGTCGGGGGTGCCGGTTTGTGCGTGGGCCATGGCCTCGGCGCCGCTCGCCGCCGTCTGGCAGGTGCAACCGCGGGAGCGCAGGTAGGAGGCGAACAGTTCGCGGAGGAGGAGGTTGTCGTCCACCACCAGCACGCAGGCCGGCGGCGAGCCGGCCGGGCGCGGCACCGATACGGCGGTCGGCTCGGGGGCGACGGGCACGACTAGTTCGGCGCGGAAGCTGGAGCCGGTGAGGCCGTCGCTTTCGACCGTCAGGCACCCGTGCATCGCGCGGCAGAGCACGGCGCTCAAGGCCAGGCCCAGGCCGGAGCCTTCGTGGGCGGCGGTGCGTTCCAAGCGGGAGAAGGGTTCAAACAGGCGGACCTGTTCCTCCGGTGTGATGCCCGGGCCGGTGTCGCGCACCGTCAGGACAAGGCGCATGTGCGCCGGATCCGCCGGCTCGGGCACGGCGTCGAGGGTCACGGTCACGGCGCCGGCGGTGGTGAACTTGAGGGCGTTGCCGACGAGGTTCAGGGCCACCTGGGCGAGACGGTTGCCGTCGGCCTCAACCCAGGCGGGGACGGCGGGCGTGGTGGTGCAGGAGAGTTGCAGGCCCTTGGCGGTGGCGCGGGGTTCCAGACTCGCGACCACCCGCCGGACAAGGGCGGCGGGTTCGAGCGGCTGGGGCAAGAGCCGGAAGGAGCCGCTCTCCGCCGCGCTCAGATCGAGCAGGTCGTTGATGAGGCGGGTCATGATCTCGCCATGTTGTTGGAGCGCACCGAGCCAGGCGCGGGCCTGCGCGTCATCGCCGAGGCGCGCCTGCAGCAGCTCGCCATAACCGAGCAGGCTTTGGATGGGCGTGCGCAGTTCGTGGCTGACTTTGGCGAGGAAGGCGGTCTTGAGGCGGTTGGCCTCGGCCGCCACCGCGGCTGTCCGGGCCGCGTGTTCGCGCTCGAGGGTGGCCCTCTTCTGGAAATAGAGCGCGACGGTCAGCACCACCCCCAGGGCCGTGATGAGCAGGGGGCTGGTGCGCCACTTGCGGGCCAGCGAGGCATAGAACTCCTCGCGCGGGCTTTCCAGCCACCCGAGCATGCGGCCGTCCGGTCCGAGCAGAGGGGCGCGGCAGTAGTAGGGCGCGCCTTGCTCCGGCACGGGCGAGTAACGCACGAACAGGCGCTTTTCTCTCCAAGCCGCCACGTCATCAGCCGTGGCCCGGCCCCGCAGGAAGACGCTGTCGGGGTGCGGCCTCGGCGCGGTGCCGGCGGCCTCGACCAGCCAGCCGTCGTGCAGCACGAGGAAGCCGGCCGCCTTCTGGAATTGCGTGGCGCGCACCCGGTCGGCCAGGGCGCGCGCGGCGGCCTCCATCACTGGGGCAAACCCCGGTGCCCGGGCGGTGCCGGTGCCATCGGCGGCCACCTGGATGTCGGTCGGCTGGAATTCGGGCGTGGTGAACGCGGCGAAATCCGCCGGCTTCAGCTGGCGGGCATTATGCACCGTAATCCGGAGGCGTTGATCGATAACCTCACGGCGCTGCTCCGCGCCCAGAATCAGGGCGTAACCCACCCCCAACACGAGCAGTCCGGCCGCCACCAAAAAATACGGGTGGGCCAATTGGCGGAGGGTTTCCGCGTCGGGCGCGCTGCGGGACCGCTGGCGCCACAGGTGTGCGAGCACGAGGGCGGAGACGCCCAGTTGGAGCATGGCGGCCAGCGCGCCCAGCGGCGTGGCGGCGGCCG
>DAORVZ010000036.1:0-9461 GCA_035434005.1 Lacunisphaera sp. | reverse complement strand
GCCGTCATCGTCGGTGATGTCGGGGATTTCGGCCATGCCGCGGTGGCATTTACACGAGGATTAGGCCCGGCGGGCAAGCCTCGTATCAAGACCGGTAGCGAAGTGATACGTTCCCGAAGCAGTGGTTCGTTGCCTGCGACACAAGGCGTCGCGTGCAAGGGGTATGCTCTGGCCTTCCCCTGCCAGCCTGCCTCAAACTGTTTTATACGACTTAATGCCTAAATCCTCCAATCAACTCGCCCTTGCCCGTCAGTGGGAGATGCTGAAGAAGCTGCCGTGCCGCGGTCCGGGCATCACGGCTGGCGAATTGGCCAGCTACCTGCGGGAGGAGAAGCAGTTTGAGGTGAGCAAGCGCACCGTTGAACGCGACCTGATCGAACTGGCTGCCACCTTTGGCATCCGGTGTAACGATAGCTCGATGCCCTACGGCTGGCACTGGCTGCCGGGCAAGCAGTGCGACTTTACCAGCATTGATCTGGCCGATGCCATGTCGCTGGTGCTGGCCGGGGATGTTTTGGCGAAATTGCTCCCATCCCCGATGCTGACGGCGCTTCAACCCAAGTTTGCCCTGGCCCGCAGCAAACTGGCCGCGGTTGAGACGCATCGTTATGCCCGCTGGGCGGACAAGGTGCGCCATGTGCCCACCTCGATGTCTTTCGTCCCGCCCAAAGTGGATGCTCAGGTGCTGGCCACGGTGCAGGAGGCGCTCCTGCAGGAACGGCAGGTGCTGGTCGTCTACACCGCACCAAGCGACAAAAAGGCCGGCGAGATCACGCTGCATCCGTTGAGCCTGATCCTGCGCGGATCGACGCCCTACCTCGTGGCGACCGCGTATGATTATCATGATGTCCGGCTCTATGCGATCCACCGCATGAAAGCAGCCACGCTGTCCGAGCGCAGGATGGTCCCGCCCCGACATTACACCACCGATGGCTACCTGGCCTCGGGCGCGATGCAGTTTGGCCATGGCAAAACCATTCGGCTCAAGGCGTGGGTGAGCAACGAACTCGGCATCTATCTCGCCGAAGCGCCCCTGGCAGAGGCCCAGACCATCAAAGCCAAGGGCGCTCGCCACCTGGTCACCGCCGTCGTTGCGAACTCCTGGCAGCTCCGCTGGTGGATACTGTCGCAGGGAGCCGGCATCACTGTTATCTCACCCGCCCATTTGAAGACGGAAATCACGGATACGTTAAAGTCTGCGGCCGGAAACTATAAATAGCCGCTGGGTCACGTATCCATGGGCGCATTTTCACCTAAGCTTACTGTAGAAACCAGCTCCAACCGGGGCACCTACTACATCATCGAAGGGCTCCCCGCCACACTCAGGGTCGGCCCGTTTCGAGCCCAGTCTGAACTCTATCACGTGCCTTTAGCCTTGGCTGGAGTGAGGTATGTGATTTGCGGAAGTCCCCCGAGGTCGTTCGAGTATGATTTTATGCACAGTGGCATCAAATGGATCCTTGATGATTCTTGGCTGCAACCTCAGCAGCTCATGGATTATTTGGAGGCTAGCAATACGCCGCTGCTGGTTAGCGAAAGATGCCGGCCGCTGAATATCCAGGTGACTGGACATGATTTTGATCTGCTGATGTGCAACGCCCATTGTGTGGGGTGTGCGCTGCTGATGGGCAAAGGTGTTTTGGTCTATTGCAAAGCCAACGTGGCCCATGCCGCTATTCTGACTGGTGCCGTTCTGGTTCTGATCGGTTGCGATCACGAACAGATTGCTGATATGTTTTGCCTCGCTCTACGGCAGTTGGGGCTGGAAGAGCTGACAACTGCGCAACTGAAGCCCATTCTCGCCCACGTAAGGCGTCGATCCATCGGAAACTGCCGGTTGGATGAAATGTGGAATTGCGCTGCGGAGTAATCTCATACGCATTTAGCCATGCAAACTGGCACTTCAAATACACCATTCCTTCCAGAGGTGGAGGTAATCCAGCGAGCCATTGAAGAAATAGAAAGCTTCGTAACCGATCGAAGTCGCTCGGATTGGACTCAAGCCGTTAAGAAGTCATTCACTAAGCTAGGTCTGGCTCACCACTGGGGCATATGCGCAAACGTCTCTATCAAGCATGAGGATGTTCACAAAGAATGGCTTTTTGACTTAACATGGTTTTCTAGCCCGGAAAACCGGCTTAATAAACTTGGACTAGTTCTTGAGTCGGAATGGGAGAAGGGAATTGAGGCAATCAAATATGATTTTGAGAAACTTCTAATAGCCCGCGCTCCATACAAAGTGGTCTTGTTTGACGCCACTGATATGGAACGGCCGAGATTCATCAACGAGCTCAAGGAGATAGTCCGCGGTTATTCCGAGCATGCGGCGAACGAAGTGTATTTTCTGGCTGCCTATAATGGGGGGAGGTTTGTTGTCGATATTGTGCGGCCAGGATTAACATAGATCTTTGTTTGAAAGTGTCGGCGACACAAGCTGACGCACGGCACGTGTAGATTGGAATCATGACGGGCATGACCCGTCTGAATGTAATTCTACATGGAAATCCGTTTAACGGCCCAGTGCCTGGCAATATTATCGAAGGCGGTTTGCGGGCGTGCTGGCATCACGGCAATCCACGCTGGCTTAAACCAGCTCACGGCATTGCCCGACTGGCTGGCCAACCTACCGAATCTGGCCATCCTCAACCTGAACCATAACCGACTCACGGAGCTGCCGGAGAACTTCGCGCGACTGACGGCCTTGCGAGAGCTCAATTTGTCTTCGAATCCGCTGGGCTCTTTCCCGGCAGAACTGAAGGCGCTGGCCAACCTGAAAATTCTGCGCATCGCCCAAGCCGGCCTTCGCGAGCTGCCGATGGACTTTCCCGGCACGCAGCTCACCGAGTTTCATGCCGATCGAAATGAGATCGAGTCATTGCCTGACGGAATCGCCAATGGCCCGGCCGGCTTGCGGCGATTGGGACTGGCCCAGAACCGGCTGCGATCATTGTCGGCGTGCCTGGACGGCTGGAAAAACCTGCGGGAGCTGGATCTGTCCTACAACCAGCTCGATTACCTACCGGAAGCTATCGGTGAACTTGACAGACTTGAGGTGCTGCACCTGCAAGGCAATTGCCTGCGAGGATGGCCGGAGAGTATGGGGCAACTGCATAAGCTGAGGGTGTTGAATATCTACGAAAATCAACTGACCGAGATTCCATTGCCGGTGGCTCGGCTTCCGCGACTGGAATTCCTCGACGCCAGCCGCAATCTTATCAGCCGAATTCCCCAGGAAAATGCATCGTGGCATGCAATGCGCTGGTTGGTGCTGAGCGGCAATCCCCTGGACGACTTACCGGAGGGCTTCCTGCCGGAGTGCGTGACTTTTGTCTCTCGCCGCAACGCGCAGTCGTGAGTCCGATTACTGATCATGCTTCTTTCCCTTCGCCGCGAAAACCGCCGATTCAATCGTGGTTGTAGGCAGACCGATTGATTCGAGCAGGTGGCGCTTCGTGCGCGGGTAAGTTATCAGGGTGAGCAGCTGGCAGGACTCCTGGAGCATCACGATGTCCGCCCGATACCGACGCGGCTTGAGGGGGCCGTTTTGAATCAACTCAAAACAATACGAGCGATGCTTGGGATCTGCTATGTAGAACTCCGCCCAGGCAAGAGGCCCCTCACGGGAAGGGAAGAGTTGCTTCACATCGACGGATAATTCCTCCCAGCGATAGACTTGGCTGTGGTTGCGAAGAAATAGGCGGATATGGAACATGTGATGGGACGGATGGGGCGGAGTGGCCCCTCAGCGTTTGGTTCAGCTTAAACGGCACCCACGTCAGAATACGTCGCTCGCACCGAGATTTCACACTTCGTCCATGCATCGGCATTGAATACGCGCTTTGCGGCGCAAGGTGTCGCATTGCCCGCCTAAGATTGCGGCTGGCATGAGCGCCGGCCCGGTGATTAGAAATCCAGCCAGCACCCAATCTTAAACTAAATTACCATGGCCAACTTTTACTGCGAGTATTGCGGGCAGAAATATTCAAATGTGCCGGCATTGACGGCATCCGCCTGCTTTCGGCATCCAAATGGATCAAACAGTGGGAAGCATAAACTCTTCGAAGGGCGGGAGGCTTCAACCTACACCTGCAAATACTGTGGCACCAAATGTCCTTCGATTGCAGCTCTGACCGCTTCGTCGTGTTTTCGGCATCCCGTGGGATCAAACAGGGGCAAACATGCCCCGGCATTGTGAGCGTTCGTTTAGTGGCCTTTCACGCATGAGCGCAACATTCACCGCGATCGATTTCGAGACGGCCAACTATGGCCGAAACAGCATCTGCCAGGTCGGCCTGGTGCGAGTCGAAAGAGGCATCGTCACCAGCGAGCTTAGTCTATTAGTGCGTCCGCCGGATAACTACTTCAGGCAGGATTTCACCGAGATTCACGGCATCGCGCCGACTGACACGGCGAATGCTCCGACTTTTGCGGAGGTGTGGCCCAGGATGGAGCCGCTCATTAAGGGCCAGCGGCTTGTGGCGCATAATGGTCCCAGTTTCGATTTCAACGTGCTGCGGCAGACCTTGGCGCACTATGGCCTGTCCGAGCCGGTCTTTGAGGGAATTTGCACCTATCGAATCTATCGCGATAACCTAGCCGCGCTGTGCCAGAAGTTCGGCATCGGGCTTGATCACCACGATGCACTGTCAGACGCCCGGGCTTGCGCGGCGTTGTATCTGCGGTCTTTGGGGGCGACAGGATGAGACTTTTAGCCGGCCTCAAACAACGTCCTTGGCCAGGGTGACCTCACCGGCGCGGAAGCGTTCCGAGCGGCCGGAATTGAGCCGGACGATGAGCGAGCCCTCGTTGTCGATGCCGGTGGCGGTGCCGGCGACGGTGCGGGTGCCCTGGGTGACAGAAACGGCACGGCCGCGGAGGATGTCGTAGCGTTTCCAGAGCTGGGCGAAGGTGTCGCGGTAACCGCCCTCCAGGAACTGGTCGTAGGCGGTGAGCACGCGGCCGATGAGCGCGGCGGCGAAGCGGTTGAGGTCGAGCGGGGCGCCGGTGGCGTCGGCGAGCGAGATGGCGGTCTTCTTGAGGTCGCGGGGGAGGTCGGCGGCGCGGCCGTTGAGGTTGAGGCCGAGGCCGAAGACGAGGTCGCGGATCTGGTCGGCGTCGACGCGCGCCTCGGTGAGCATGCCGCCGGCCTTGCGACCGTTCACGTGGAGATCGTTGGGCCACTTCAGGCCGGGCTCGAGCTTGGCAAAGTTGGCGACGAGCTCGCAGATGTTGAGCCCCATCCAGAGCGTGAAGTCATGCAGGCGGGCCGGCTCGAGCTGGGGGCGGAAGACGAAGGTGCTGTAAAGGTTGCCGGCCGCCGGGCTGTGCCAGACGCGCCCGCGGCGGCCGCGGCCCTGGGTCTGGGCGCTGGCGAGGATGACGAGCGGGACGGCGGCGCCGCTGGCGAGCAGGCGTTCGGCCTCGCTGTTGGTGCTGTCCACGGTGTCGAGGCAGACGAGGTGCGAGGGGCGCAGCCGGCCGTTCAAGTAGGCCCGCACCAGCGCGGGGTGCAGTGTGTCCGGGGTTTTGACCATCCGGTAGCCGCGGCTGCGCCGGGCCTCGAAGGTGAAGCCCTGCCGGATCAGCTTCTGGAGCTGCAGCCAGACCGCGACCCGGGAGAGGCCGAGCAGCTTGGCCAACCGGGCGCCGGAAACCGTGTCAGGCCCGGCGGCGAGGAATTGGCGGAGGATGGCAACTTCGGTGGTGGGCACGGGCGAACGGTCAACGCTCAACGCCGAACTCTCAACGCTCAAGTGTGCGGGAAGTCTGAAGCCGTGGGGCGTGCTTGCACGCGACATGTCGCGACCAAGGTCGCTCCCACAACCTGATCACGGCTTGGCGGCGGCGGCGCGCAGGGCCTGGGCATTGGCGGGATCTGTCTGCTCGGCGGCCTTGGCGATCGTCAGCACGTCGTCCATGAACTGCCGCTTCTGGTCGATATTAAATTGCTCGCGGGCGCGCTCGGCGGCGGAGACGCCGCCCAGCCAGGCGGGCAGCGTGAATTTGTTGAGCACGCCGCGGTCGAGGGCGCTGAGGTTTTTCCGGGCCAGCTCCTCGTTGAAGGCCTTGGGGCCGAGGATGGTGTGGTCGCCGAGGCGCGGGCGGGGCTTGGGCTGCTGCTTCACGGTCATCTTGGGCAGCTCGAGCACCTCGGGGTCGGCGGGCGGGTTTTCCAAGCCGAGTTGGCTGGCGGGGGCGCGGTCGATGGATTGCTGCCGGATGTCCGCGATGGCGGCGGCGGTCGGCCTGGCCGGGGCGGACTGAGGCAGCGAGGCGCTCAACTCCTTCGCGACCTCCGCCGAAAGCGGGGAAGTGGGCGCGACCGGCGCGGGCTCGGGGGTCGGGGCCGTCTGGGCGGCGGCAGAAACGGTCGCAAACAGGGCCAGGGCGATGGTGGACGGTTTCATATGGAGGTTTAGACAGAAGTTAGCGGCGAAGTTTCCGGGATGCCGACACTATTTTATACGACCGTCGCCGGCCGGGCGACTTTGCCAATACTCGGCCTGGTTCATCTTGATCCTTTCCTTCTCCAGATCAGAAGCCGCTTTGGGGTCGGTGGCCGCAATGCGGCCGAAGAGGTCGTGCACGCGTCTGAGGTCGGCCAGAGATTTGCCGGTTTCATAGGCGTGGCTGGCGCGGGCCGAGGGAGGCGGTGAAAACAGCGGGATGAACCAGCCGTTCATCGCCCACTCAAGGTCAGTCATCGATTGTTTGTAGGCGGCCATGGCTTTCTGCTGGATGGCGCGGTCGGTGAGCCACAGGTCCGGATCGTGCGTGGGCGGGCGCTTTTCCTTCACGGTGAATTTCGGCAGGGCGAGCACGCTGGGGTCGTCATCGGTGGCGGGGGACTCCGGCTGATCGAGTTTCTTCGGCGGAGGGGCCTCGTATTTCGGCAGCGTGGCTTGGATTTGATGCGTGAGTCGCGCGGAGGTTTTCGCTGGGCTGGGCGGTTCCTGCGCCGCGAGGCCTCCCGCCATGGCGAAAATGAGCAGGAGTAGTCCGGCGGGTTTCATCGTGGGGTGGAACGATGAGACACTCGGGCCGGGCGATGTTTCCCGCAAGCCGGGGGATTCCGCCCGGCGGGGATTCATCCTACTTTAGCGACTGGGCAAGGGCACGGAGCCGCAGCCAATGCACATCGGGGATGGCTGGGCCGAGGTGCTGGACGCATTCGGCGCCGAGTGCGGAGCCTAGGGTGCCGGCCCCGGCGAGGGAGTAGCCCCGCAAATGACCGTAGAGAAAACCGCCAGCCCAGGCGTCGCCGGCCCCGGTGGTGTCGGTGACGCGGGCCACTGTGACGGGTTCGATGCGGTGAAGCTCGGAGCCTTGGGCGACCCAGGCGCCATCCTTGCCGATCTTGACGCAGGCGATGCCGCCGTAGCTGGCGAGTTGACGGGCGTGGGCGTCGTAGGGAGCGTCCTTTTGGAAAAGCGCGCGGACCTCGTCCTCGTTGGCGAAGACGACCTGCACGCCCTTCCGGAGTTGCGAAAGGATCCAGTCGCGGGCGACGTTGACGACCTCGAAGGAGGAGAGCTCGAGGCTGATCGTGCAGCCGGCGGCGCGCGCAGTGGCGGCGACCTTTTCGGCGAGCGCGGGGTTGAACATCAGGTAGCCCTCGATGTGGGCGTGCCGGGCGCCGGCAAAATCCGCCGCAGTGAGCTCGTCGGGGCTGAGCGTCATGGCGGCGCCGAGGTGGGTGCGCATGGTGCGCTGGCCGTCGGGCGTGACCAGGGACAGGCAGCGGCCGTTGGGCACGGCGGTGTGCTTGAAGCGGGAGCCGTCGCCGCCGGCGGCGATGAAGTTGGCGCGGTAATCGCGGGCGGTGACGTCGCCGCCGATCTTGCCGAGGAAGGTGGTGCGCAGGCCGAGCTTGGTGGCACCGAGGACGGCGTTGGCGGCGGAGCCGCCCGGGGTCATGGCATAGCCGGTGCCAAGCCGGGCCACCAGCGCCTCGATGTCGGTGTCGTCCACGAGAACCATGCCGCCCTTCTCGCCAGCGACGTGGGTCGTGAGGAAGGACTCAGGGACGTGCGCGAGCAGGTCCATGATGGGGTTGCCGATGCCGATGAGTTCGAAGGAAGGAGCGGACATGAGGGAGGTAGGATTAGACCTCGATCACGAAACACACGAAAGGCCCAAAAGGGGAGTTTTTTAACCACGGATTTCCCGGATAGAAACGGATAAATCCGGTCTTTATCCGCCATGTATCCGGGTAATCCGTGGTAAAAGAAACACCGGTGTTTTCCCGGGCCGCACGACGGTAGGCGGTTTCGTGCCGGGTGAAAACCAATCAAGCCGGCTCAGCTCACCGTCAGGCTGGTGGCGAGGATCGGGTCGTCATCCACCTCGATGACGATGGAGTAGTCGCCGGGCGACTCAAAGCGGAGATTGCGGAGCTCGTTGATGAGGTTGATGCGGTGCAGGGGGCTCTGCGACTCGAACTCGCGGTGGAGGAGCTCGACGGGATTGGTGGGGTCGAGGCCCATGGACATCTTGATCCGGTGGGTGCCGGGCTGGACGTCGGTGAGCGTCAGGAACCACACCATGTATGGGTGCATGACGGGAAAGGAGCGGGCCTTGATGTTGGAGAACACGCCGAGGATGGTGTGTTTGCCCGAGGCGGGGTCGATGTGGACGCCGTCGCAGGTGATCCAGGCCAGGAGGGAAGCTTTCGACTGCACAGCGGCAACATGGGCCGGGGCGGGGGAGCGGCAAACTATTTTGCGGGTTTTTCGCTATGGGAACTGCGGCGCGGCCACCTTTTTCTTGTGTATGGTTCCGGGGGGCCTTTTACCCATACCCCGTGAAGTATATTTTCGTCACGGGCGGCGTTGTTTCATCTTTGGGCAAAGGGCTCACAGCAGGTTCGCTCGGCGCCCTGCTTGAACTGCGCGGCCTCAAGGTGCGCATCCAGAAGTTCGACCCCTACCTCAACGTCGATCCGGGCACGATGAGCCCCTATCAGCACGGCGAGGTCTATGTGCTCGACGACGGCGCCGAGACCGACCTCGACCTCGGGCACTACGAGCGCTTCACCTCCGGCAGCCTGTCGCGCGCCAACAGCCTTTCCTCCGGCCAGGTCTACGAGGCCGTCATCGCCAAGGAGCGCCGCGGCGACTACCTAGGCAAGACCGTGCAGGTGATCCCGCACGTCACGAACGAGATCAAGGAACGCATCTACAAGGGCGGCAAGGGCGTCGACATCCTTATCACCGAGATCGGCGGCACGACGGGCGACATCGAGGGCCTGCCGTTTCTTGAGGCGCTGCGCCAGTTCGCCCTCGAGGTCGGGCCGAAGGAGTGCATCTTCATCCACGTCACGCTCGTGCCGTTTGTCAGTGCCGCCGGCGAGCTGAAGACCAAGCCCACGCAGCAGAGCGTGGCCAAGCTCCGCGAGATCGGCATCCAGCCGCACCTGCTCGTCTGCCGCTGCGAGAAGCCGCTGACGATGGAGATGCGCG
>DAORVZ010000035.1:0-9527 GCA_035434005.1 Lacunisphaera sp. | reverse complement strand
CGGGAAATCCAGATCGAGAAACAGTCGTTGGAGTCGGTGTTCAGCCACCTCTCGAACGTGACCCCTTCCTCCCTATGAAAATCGTCCTCCGCATCGCGTGGCTGGAGTTTCGCGGCTTTTTCTATTCGCCGGTCGCCTGGCTCGTGCTCGTCGCCTTCATAATTCCGCCGGGCATCGCCTTTGGCGACATGCTGGAGAACCTGCAGCGCCAGCAGTATCTGGGGCAGAAGATGTCGGACCTTACCCGGACTTTCTTCACGGCCCCGTATTTCGGCTTTTTCCCGCAGGTGCAGACTTACCTGTATCTGTTCCTCCCGCTGCTCACCATGGGGCTGTTCAGCCGGGAACTCGCGAGCGGCTCGATCAAGCTGTTGTATTCCTCGCCGGTGCAGGCGCGCCAGATCGTGCTCGGAAAATACGTGGCCCTGATGGGATATGGCTTGGTCCTTGTGGGGATACTGGGTTTGTTCGCCGGGATGGCGGGGTTTGCGATCGAATCGATGGACGTCCCGTTTGTGCTGTGCGGCTTGCTCGGCCTGTATCTGCTGATCTGCGCCTACGCCGCCATCGGCTTGTTCATGTCGTGCCTGACGTCCTACCAGGTGGTCGCGGCGGCGAGCACCCTGGCGGCTTTGTTCGCGCTCAATTACATCGGGAAAGTCGGGCAGCAGTTCGATTTCGTCCGCGACCTGACTTATTTCCTTTCGCTGGCGGGCCGGACGGGAAGCTTCGTGGACGGTCTCATCCGCAGCAAGGACCTGGCTTATTTCCTCATCGTGATCGCGATGTTCCTGGGCTTTTGCATCGTGAAGCTGCGGTCGGGACGGGAGTCGATTCCCGCGGTTACGCGAATCCTGCGCTACGTGGCGGTGCTGGCGGCCGCGCTCGTCGCGGGTTACGTGACCTCCCGGCCCGCACTGTGGTTGGACCGGGATTTCTCGGCCACGCAAAGCCGGACGCTCTCGGTGGCGAGCCAGGCGGTGATGAAGCGCTTTGACGGCCCGGTTCAGATGAGCACTTACGTCAACCTGCTGGACCAGAGATTTTATTCGGTATCGCCGAGCAACCGAAACAACGATCTGAGCCGGTTCGATACGTTCCTGCGCTTCAAGCCGGACGTGACCACGGATTATGTGTATTATTACGACACGTCCCGCAATGAACGCCTCTACCGCGCCAATCTCGGCCTGAACGATCAGCAACTGGCGCAGCGGACCGCAACCAGCTCCGGCTTGGTCCTGGATCGGTTTCTGACGCCGGAACAGATTCGCCGGCAGATCGACTTGGGGCCGGAGGAGAACCGGGTCGTGCGGCAACTCGCTTTCGGCGGCCGCACAAGCTACCTCCGAATGTTTGATGATCAGGTGGTATATCCCATGGAGTCTGAAATCACCGCCGCGTTCAAGCGGCTGGTCGTGACGCCGCCGAGGGTGGCATTCCTCACGGGCCACGGCGAACGGCGCCTGGACCGGGCTGCCGACGAAGACTACCAATCCACGACGAAGAAGCTCCCTTATCGCTATTCGCTCGTGAACCAGGGGTTTGATGTGGGCACGCTTGAATTGAAGGGGCAGGCGGTGCCAGCGGATGTGACCGTGCTGGTGATCGCCAACCCGAAGCAGGAACTGGGTGGGGATACGTCGGCGGTGCGCGACTATCTCGCGCGCGGCGGCAACCTGTTGATCACGGCGGACCCGGGCGACCAGTCGGTCCTCAACCCATTGTTGGAATCCCTGGGTGTGCAGTTCCAGACGCAACCCCTCACGCAAAGCGCCAACAAGGATCTGCCGCCGGATTTTATCGTCGGCAAGCTGGCCGCGGGCATGGACTTGTTTGATCAGAACACACAGGTCCGGTTGCTCCTGCCTGTCTATGGCAGGGGAATATTTGGCGTGAAGGCGGTATCGCTCCCCGGCTGCCTCGGGCTGGACGTGGAAAAGGACCGCGGGTTTGCCCTCCATCCCGTGCTCGTGGCGGACGAAACGCCGGTTGCGCTCGGACTGACGCGCGCGGTCGGCGGCAAGCAGCAGCGCATGCTCGTGATCGGTGACGCGGATTTCATGAGCAACCAGGAAGTCGCGCGCACCAATGTAGAAGCGGCGAATCTTTCCTTTACGCTCGAAGCTTTCAAGTGGCTGGGCGGCGGTGAATTCCCGGTCGACACCAACCACCCGGAAACGAAGGACAATTCCGTGCTGGTCGATCGCGCCGAGATATTCCGGATCAAGGTGCTCTTCCTCGGCTGCCTGCCCGCGCTCATCCTCGCGGCTGGGACGACGCTCCTCGTCCGCCGCCGGAGTCGGTAGGGTAGGATCGCTGATCCATGCGCGTCTCAAATCGAACCCACCTTTATGGTCGCCGAGAAATGTGCCCGCTTAGTGCCAGCCAGTTATCTGGCCGGCGCGGTCTGTCCCTTGCCGAACAGGCACCGCGAACTCCTCGCCCGACTTACGCCGGCGGAGCGCTTGGTTGCCGTCCACGTGGCACAGGGCCTCTGCAATAAGGAGATTTCCACCGCCCTTGGGCGCGCGGAGCCGACGATCAAGCATCAGGTTTCCGCCGCCATGCATAAACTCGGCGTGCAATCCCGCTGCCAGTTGATCGTGCGCTTGCTGACGTGATCCGGGGTATGATGTCATCCGCACCGACGAGCACGGCGACAGCGCCGTCTGAGCGATCCTCCGCCCACAGATTCAAGGCCGGCCCTCCCGCGGGGTCGGCCTTTGGCGTCTTGTGTAGATCAAGCCGAACGGCCTGACCCAAACGCCCGCCGATATGCCAGCGGTCGCAGGCCGGTGGCTGTCTTGAAATACCGGGCAAACGCGCTGTGGTCGTAGAACCCGCAGGCAACGGCAATTGCCGCGACGGGGGTGGGGGAATCGCGCAGCAACACTGCGGCGGCCTGGATCCGGGTCTGCAGGATCAGTTGGGCGGGGGTCAGCTGCATGAGGCGTTTGACCTGTCGTGTGAACTGTGGAGGAGTCAGGCCCGCAATGGCGGCCAGCCGGGCAGGCGACATGGGGTCGGCATAGTGCACGCGGAGATGATCCACTGCGGCGACCAACGCCGGCGGGATCGGGTCAGTTGCCGCCGGCGCGCGCACGTCGCGGGAGAGTCCCGCGAGGCCGACCACGCAACCGGCGTCGTCCCTCAGCGGCAGCTTGGCTGTCAGGCACCAGCCAGGTTGGTGGTTGGGATAAAGGTGCAACTCCAGCTGGTTCAGAATGGGCTGGCCGAGCACGAGCACTTGCCGGTCCTGCTCCGCATAGGATTCGGCCATCCCTGCAGGAAACACATCGGCGACGGTGCGGCCCAGCAGTTCGGTTTTGCTTCGCCGTCCACAGCGCTCGACCAGCGTCTGGTTGACCGCGATGTAATGGCCGGCGCGATCTTTGAGGAAGAACACGGTGTCAGGCAGCAGGTCGAACAGGTCGCCTGACAGCAAAGGGGCGGCCAGCTGGGCCAGTTGCCGGGTCGTGAGACGGGATGTCATCGTGAAATGGGATAAAAACATCGCGCCAACCTGCCATTTGATACAAGACGCATCTGCTACTATCTCCTCGTCCACCATGCAACGTATCAAGGTCCTCGACACCCATACCGGCGGCGAACCGACACGTCTGGTGCTCGCGGGTGGTCCGGATCTGGGAGGCGGTCCGCTCGCTGATCGCGTGATGGTGTTCAAGGAGAAGCATGACACCTTTCGCAGCGCCATCGTGGGAGAGCCGCGCGGGTCGGATGTCTTTGTCGGTGCTCTGCTGGTGGAGCCGCACGACAAGACCTGCCACTTCGGCCTGATTTTCTTCAACAACGTCGGCTACCTCGGCATGTGCGGCCACGGTCTCATCGGGGCGATCGTGGCGCTGGCGCACGCCGGCATGGTCAAGCCGGGCTTGGTGCGCATCGATACCCCCGTCGGCAACATCGCCGCCGTGCTGGGCGCCGACGGCGGGGTGTCGTTCGACAATGTGCCGAGCTATCGCCGGCACCACGGCGTCGAGCTCGCCCTGGCGGGCGTCGGCAACATTCGGTGCGACATCGCCTGGGGCGGCAACTGGTTCTGCCTGGTTGAGCACAACGGGCAGCAACTCACGCTGGCGAACGTCGCGCCATTGACCAGCTACTGCCAGCGCATCCGGCAGGCGGTCAGTGCCGCCGGTTATCCCGAGGTGGATCACGTCGAACTTTTCGGGCCGTCGGCCCAGCCCGGTGTGCACAGTCGGAATTTCGTCCTCTGTCCAGGCCTGGCTTACGACCGCTCGCCCTGCGGCACGGGCACGAGCGCCAAGCTCGCCTGCCTCGCCGCCGACGGCCAGCTGGCCCCCGGCGCCGAGTGGGTGCAGGAGAGTATCGTCGGCAGCATATTCCGCGGCAGCTACCGCCCGCTGGGTGACAGGATAGTTCCGACCATCACCGGCACGGCCCGCGTGATGGCTGAGGCAACGCTGCTGATTGACCCGGCGGATCCGTTCGCGTGGGGGATCCGCTGAACATTTATGCGTGCTTCGAAGTCAGTCGTCATTTGCGGCGGGGGCGTCATGGGCCTCAGTTGCGCCTATTATCTGGCCCGCGAGGGCTGGCGGGTCACCGTCGTGGAGCGCAGCCCCGAGGGGGCCGACTCCTGTGCGCACGGCAGCGCCGGCTACATCTCACCCAGCCATGTGGAGCCGATCTCCGCGCCCGGCATGGTCTGGAAGGGGCTGAAGTGGATGCTGAGTTCGCGCAGTCCGTTCTATATCAAGCCGCGGCTCGACAGTGATCTGATCCGCTGGGGCTGGCTGTTTGCCCGGCATTGCACGGAGGGGCATCGCCGCCGCTCCGCCCCCGTGCTGCGCGACCTTTGCCTGGGCGGGCGGAAACTCTTTGTCGAGCTGGCCGACATCACCGGCGACGCCTTCGAACTGAAACAAGAGGGCCTGTTGAACCTGTGTCAGACGCAGGAGACGCTCGACAAATACGCCGCCGGCCTGGCCGCTCTGTGCAACGAGGTCGGCGTGGAGGCCCGCGTTCTGGATGCCCCCCGGGTCGCCGCGCTCGAACCGGGTGCCAAGCTGAAGGTGGCCGGTGCGATCTATTTTCCCATCGATGCCCACCTCTCGCCGCGACTGTTCGTGCCCGTGCTCACTGCGCTGCTCAAGGAGATGGGTGTGAAGTTTTGCTGGAGCACCAGCGTGTATGGCTGGCGCGCCGACGGCGGCCGCGTTTCCAGCGTCTCGACCACCGCAGGTGACCTAATCGCCGACGAATATGTGCTGGCCGGCGGCTCTTGGTCGCCAGCCATGATCCACGGCCTGGGCCTCCGGCTCCCGATGCAGGCGGGCAAGGGTTACAGTCTGACGATGGACCGGCCACGCCTCCGCCTGACGAAACCCATGATCCTCACCGAGCGCCGCGTGGCCGTGACGCCGATGGGCGACAAGCTGCGCTTCGGCGGCACGATGGAAATCAGCGGTCACAACGACACGGTGCGCCCCGAGCGAGTCCAACAGATCATCGACGGGGCCAAGGCCTTCCTGCCCGAGCTGACCGACGCCGACTTCACCGGTCTCAAGCCCTGGTTTGGCTATCGCCCGGTCTCGCCCGACGGTATGCCCTACATCGGACGGCTGGGCCGCTACCCGAATCTCTCAACGGCCAGCGGTCACGCCATGCTCGGGCTCACTTTGGCACCGATCTCCGGCCTACTCATCGCCGAAGTGCTCGCCGGCCGGAAGCCCAGTGTGGATCTCTCGCTGCTCAATCCCAATCGTTACGCGTAACATGCATTTGGAGGACCCAGCTCCAGCTGAGCCCTCCACCAAACCTGCGGGGTGAGGGCACCCCGCCTCCAAAATCTCAAAATCCCCACACCCCATGAACTGGAAAGGCGTCCTCCCGGCAGTTACCACCAATCTTAAGACCGACCTGTCGGTCGATCATGATGCATTCGCGGCTCATTGTCGCTGGATGATTGACAGTGGCTGCACCGGCATCGTGTGCGGCGGCTCGCTGGGCGAGGCGCAGACGCTGAGCTTCGACGAGAAAATAGCCATCGTCCGCACCGCCGTGGCGGCCGTGGGCGGCCGCGCGCCGGTCGTGCTCGGGATCGCGTCGCTGAGCACGGCCGAGGCTGTGGCGATGGCGCAGGCAGCAGCCGCAGCCGGCGCGGAGGGCCTGATGGTGCTGCCGCCCTATGTCTACACCTCCGACTGGCGCGAGATGAAGGCCTATGTCGGCGCGGTCATCGCGGCAACCAAGCTCTCCTGCATGCTCTACAACAATCCGCCGGCCTACAAAACGGATTTCCTGCCGGATCAGATTGCCGAGCTGGCGCAGGCGCACGCCAACCTGCATGCCGTGAAGGAATCCAGCGGCGACGTCCGGCGGGTGACGGCCATCCGGGCCGCCCTCGGCCGCCGGTTGGAAATTCTCGTCGGCATGGACGACGCCATCGTCGAAGGCATCTCGGCTGGAGCCACGGGCTGGGTCGCCGGGCTCGTGAACGCCTTTCCCGCTGAATCGGTGGCCCTGTTCGACTACGCCAGTCGCGGCGATAAAGCGCGCGCGACCGCCCTTTACGAATGGTTCCTGCCGTTGCTGCGGCTCGATACAGTCCCGAAGTTCGTCCAGCACATCAAGTGGGTGCAGGCCGAGGTGGGGCGGGGAACGCCATACACGCGGCCGCCGCGCCTGCCGCTGGCGGGAAGTGACCTCGAATTGACACAGGCCGTGCTCGCCAAGGCCCTGCGGAATCCGCCAAAATCGTGAGCATGAAACCAGACGGCGGCTCTCTCATCGGTTTTGGTTCCAGCGGCCCTGGCGGCGCGACATTCAAGGCCTTCGATCCCACGAAGAATGTCCCCATCGAGCCGACCTTCCTGTCGGCCGCCCCGGAGGATGTGGAGCGCGCGGTGCAACTGGCCGTTGAGGCTGCCCCGGTCTGGGCGAAGCTGTCCGGCGCAACGCGCGGCAAGTTTCTCGCTGCCATCGCGGAGAAGCTGGAAGCCCGGTCGGCCGAGTTAGTGACGCGCGCCATGCAGGAGACGGGCCTCCCAGAGGCGCGTCTCAAGGGTGAGATCGTGCGCACCGCGGGCCAGCTCCGGCTTTACGGCGAGACGGCGGCCCGCGGCGACTGGGTTGATGCGCGCATCGAGACGGCGTTGCCCGGCCGGCAGCCGCTGCCCAAGCCGGACCACCGCTCGATGCTCCGCGCGATCGGTCCGGTCGTGGTGTTTGGCTCGAGTAATTTTCCTTTCGCCTACTCGGTCGCCGGCGGCGACGTGGCGTCGGCCTTCGCGGCCGGCTGCCCGGTCATCGTGAAGGCCCACCCGGCCCACCCGGGCACGGGCGAGATGGTCGGGCGCCTGATTCTCCATGCCGTGCGCGAATGTGGTCTGCCGGAGGGCACGTTTTCCCTGCTGTTCGATGCCAGCTTCGAGGTCGGACGGGCGCTGGTGAAACACCCGTCGGTCAAGGCCGTCGGCTTCACGGGTTCGGTCAAGGGTGGCCGCGCGCTGGCGGATCTCGCCGCCGCGCGTCCCGAGCCGATCCCGGTTTATGCCGAGATGGGCAGTGTCAACCCGGTGTTCATTTTGCCCGGCGCCATCGCCGAGCGCGCGGCTGGTTTGGTCGAGGGCTTGTATGCCTCGTCCACCGTCGGTGTCGGCCAGTTCTGCACTAACCCGGGCCTGATCGTGGTGCAGCTTTCGCCTGCGGCCGAACAGTTCATCAAGGACCTGGCGGCGCGCCTGACCGCGACGCTGGAAGGCGTCATGCTCACGCCCGGCATCCGGAAAAGTTTCGTGGCCAACACGACGGCCCGCGCGCACCAGCCCGGTGTGAAGGTGCTGGCGCAGGGCAATGCGACTTCGCTGTGTAGCGCCGCGCCGGTGTGGTTCGAGACGGGCGCCAAGGAATTCCGCGGCAATCACGCACTCTCCGAGGAAATATTCGGGCCGAGTTCGCTGGTCATCTGGTGCCAGGACGCGGCGGAGATGATGTCGGTCGCCCACGAGCTCGAGGGCAGCCTGACCGCCACCGTGCACACAGGCGCAGCCGAAACGAAGGAGCAGGGGCCGCTGATGGACATACTCGCTGTGAAGGCCGGGCGCTTGATCCTGAACGGTTATCCGACGGGCCTGGAGGTCAGCCACGCCATTGTGCACGGCGGACCTTATCCCTCGACGAGCGACGGCGGCCGCAGCACCTCGGTCGGGACGCGCGCCCTGAACCGCTGGGCGCGGCTGATCTGCTATCAGAGCTTCGCCGACGAACTACTCCCGCCGGAGCTGCAGAACGCCAATCCGCTGAAAGTGAAGCGGCTGGTGAATGGCGAGTGGTCGGATGGGAAACTGTAGGAGCGGCTTTATGCCGCGATGGATCGGGGCATAGGCCCCTCCTACAATTTCGCCGCCGCGTGGCGGATGGCGCGCTGGTAGGCGGTCAGGCCGGGGTCGTCGGTCGTCTCGCAGAGGGTGTCGAGCGCCAGGCGCAGGGCGTTGGCGGCCTTGCCCTGCTGGTGCAGGGTCAGACTGAGGAAGACGGCGAACTCGGGATTGTCGGGGAACTGCACCTGGCCGGAGCGCAGCACCTCGGCGGAGCGCTCCAGCTGGCCGAGCGCGCGCAGGGTCGAGCCGAGGCCGATCAATGCGCCGGAGAGCTCGTTGGGCGGCAGGCCGAGGGCGACAGCCTTCTCGTAATAGGGCAGGGCATCCGCCGCGCGGTCGAGCACGTCGCAGGACCACGCGATCTGGTAGTTGATCTCCGCGACGTTCGGGTGCTTGGCATCGAGCTTCCGCAGCCGGGGGAGAATCTCCTCCGACTGGCCGTGGGCGCCGGCGCCGACGATGGCGTCGAGTTCGTCTTTCCAGGCGGGCAATTCGATGGATTCGCTCATGAAGAATGACTCACGCAAAGACGCAGAGACGCAAAGAAGGATTCATTCTTAGCGACTTGGCGGCTTTGCGTGAAACTCAGGCCTTTTGCGGGGCGCTGGCCGCTGCGACCTTCTTCTCGGGCAGCGCGCGGGTGGCGACTTCCTGTTTGAAGCGCGTGAGCAGGTCGGCGACCGGGTGGACGCCTTCGTCGCCCTTGGCGCGGGAGCGGACCGAGGCGCTGAGGGCCTCGGCCTCCTTCTGGCCGAGCACGAGCACGTAGGGCACCTTCTCCAACTCGGCGCGGCGGATCTTGGCACCGAGCTTGTCCGAGTGACTGTCGAGCGTCACGCGGAGGTCCGCCGCGAGGAACTGGTCGAAGATGGTCTTCGCGTAATCCATGACCTTGTCGGAGATGGGCAGGAGGCGGACCTGCTCAGGCGCGAGCCAGAGCGGGAAGTCGCCGCCGAAGTGCTCGATGAGCACGCCGCAGAAACGCTCCATCGAGCCGAACGGCGCGCGGTGGATCATGACCGGGCGGTGCGCGGCGTTGTCGGCGCCGATGTAGGTCAGGTCGAAACGCACGGGGAGGACGTAGTCCACCTGCACGGTGCCGAGCTGCCACTCGCGGCCGATGACGTCCTTGATGACGAAGTCGATCTTCGGGCCATAGAA
>DAORVZ010000034.1:0-9585 GCA_035434005.1 Lacunisphaera sp. | reverse complement strand
CGGCGCTTGCTGGCGCGCTGCGCGGCTACAAAGAGCTAAACCTGCGCGCGATGAAGGCACTCACAGCCGGCGGCATGCTGGCGACCTACACCTGTTCGCACCACATGCAGGACGCGCAGTTGCGCGAGGTGCTCGCCGAGGCTGCGGCGGATGCGAAGAAGCGCGTGCACGTGCTGGAATACTGTCACCAGCCGACCGATCATCCGGTGCTGGTGACGATGCCGGAGAGCGAATACCTGCGCGGGTATATCTTGCGAGTGGAGTGAGTCGCCTGCGCTCCACGGAAACTGGAGGCACGGCGACCTCGCTGTGGAACCGTCTCAGCGCTGCTTGGCGGCGTCGTCGAGGTTCCGGCGGGCGGTGCGGAGGTTCACCAGTTCCTTCTCGATGATGGCCTTGTCCTCCTCGGTGCGGGGAAATTTGAGGCGTTCGAGCAGGCTGCGCTCGCTCTCAAGCAGATTCACCCGGGCGGCGGCGACGGCGACCATGTGCGAGGCGGAATTGCCGCCGAAGATGGCGGCGGCGTTCGAGACCTTGTCGCTGTTGAGGGATTTGTCGAGGGTGGTGGACTTGAGTTTCTTCTTCTCGCGGGTGATCTGCTTGTCGATTTTTTTGAGCTCGTTATCGATCTGCTTCACGCGGGCCGAGGTGACTTCGACCTTGGGGAGCTCCAGGACCGCCTTGTCGGCCGGGGTGAGTTCGGCTGATTTTGCGGACTGCTGATCCACAGCGGGCTTGGTGGACTCGGCGCCCGAGAGTTGTAGTGCCAAGGTGGCAACAAGGGAGAAAGTCGTGCGGCGGAGTGTGAGGGTGGGTTTCATGAAGTGAGAGTGGTGGATGCTGGCGGGTGAAGGCCTCACAGTTGTCAGTGGAGGCGATTTCGCCAACAGAAAAGGCCGGGCTATGCAGCCCGGCCTTCCCAGTGTGTGTGTTGACGAAACTTGGTGTTAGGTCGGTTTCGTAGCTGTCACTTGATAGCGGTTGGCCGCGCAGGGCAAGACTAGATCCGGCCGCCGTAGATGGCGCTGGCTCCCAGCTCTTCCTCGATGCGGAGGAGTTGGTTGTATTTGGCGACACGGTCGGTGCGGGAGGCGGAGCCGGTCTTGATCTGGCCGGCGTTCGTCGCGACGGCGATGTCGGCGATGGTCACATCCTCAGTCTCGCCCGAGCGGTGCGAGATGATGGTCGTGTAGCTGTTGCGCTGCGCGAGGGCGATGGAGTCGAGCGTCTCCGTGAGCGAGCCGATCTGGTTGACCTTGACGAGGATCGAGTTGGCGGTGCCGGTCGCGATGCCTTTCTTGAGGAACTCGACGTTGGTGACGAAGAGATCGTCGCCGACGAGTTGCACCTTGGCGCCGAGGGCGTCAGTGAGCTTCTTCCAGGTGCCCCAGTCGTTTTCGGCACAGCCGTCCTCGATGGAGACGATCGGGTATTTGGCGACGAGGTCCTTGTAGTAGGACACGAACTGGTCGCCGGTGAAGGAGCGGCCGTCAGATTTCTTGAAGACGTAGGTCTTGGACTCCTTGACGTAGAACTCGGAAGCAGCGACGTCGAGGGCGAGGAGGATGTCCTTGCCGAGCTTGTAGCCGGCGCCCTTCACGGCCTCGGCGATGGCGTCGAGGGCGTCGGTGGTGGAGGCGAGGTTGGGGGCGAAGCCGCCCTCGTCACCGACGGCGGTCTGGAGGCCCTTCGCCTTGAGGACTTTCTTGAGCGAGTGAAAAACCTCGGCACCGGCGCGAAGGGCCTCGGCGAAGGTGTCGAAGTTTTTCGGCACGATCATGAATTCCTGAAAATCGATCGGGGCATCGGAGTGGGCACCGCCGTTCATGATGTTCATGAGCGGAACGGGCAGGACTTTGGCGTTGGGGCCGCCGAGGTATTTGTAGAGCGGGACGCCGGACGCGGCGGCGGCGGCCTTGGCGGTGGCAAGGGAGACGCCGAGGATGGCGTTGGCGCCGAGCTTCGACTTGGTGGGGGTGCCGTCGAGCTTGAGCATGGCACGGTCCACGCCGAGCTGGTCGAAGGCGTCGAAGCCGAGGAGGGCGGGGGCGAGCTTGCCCTTCACATTGGCGACTGCCTTGAGCGTGCCCTTGCCGCCGTAGCGTTTTTTGTCCCCGTCGCGGAGTTCGATGGCCTCGTGCTCTCCGGTGGAAGCGCCCGAGGGCACGGCGGCGCGGCCGAAGGCGCCGGAGGCGAGCTTGACGTCGACCTCGACGGTGGGATTGCCGCGAGAGTCGATGATCTCGCGCGCAGTGATAGCTGTGATGGTGGTGTTCATGCGTTGTATAAAACGATCAGTGGAGGCACCTGATGTGCCGGAGGCAACCCGGGGCTGTGTCACAACCGCCGGCACCGGTCTAGCCGAAAGGTGGGCGGGAGACCCCGAGGCGATAGAGGAACTTCTGCAAGGCGCCCGGCTGCTTGGGGATGAATTCCGTCGGCAGTTGATTGGCATGGCCGTAACGCAGGGCGGCACCCAGTGGCGTGCCCCCGTTGTAATTCCGGATCATCAGGGTGGCGCGGTTCAGAAACTCGGTCGGGATGCTCTTGAGGTGGCCTTCGACGGCGGCGGCGTGCAGGGGGGTGTCGCCAAAGTCATTGCGGCTGATGAGCAGGTCAACGGTCAGGCGGTCGCGTGGGATCTGTCCGAGGTGGCCGGATTCGGCGGCGGCGTGGATGGGGGTGTGGCCTGATTTGCTGGGCAACACGAGGTTGTCATGGGTCAGGAACTCGGCGGGAATCTGGTCGAGGTGCCCGGCGATGGCGGCGGCGTGCAGGCAGGTGTCGTGGTTCGCCGTCTTCGTGAGCAGCGTTTCGCTCGTGAGCAGGGCGCGGGGCACCTGATCAAGGTGGCCGTTGAAAACAGCCACATGCAGCACGGTCTCGCCGCTCATGTTGGCGGTGGTGAGGGTTTCCCTGCTAAGGTAAGTGTTGGGGAAGCGGTCGAGAGTTCCGTGCTCGGCGGCCACGTGCAGGAGGGTGCTGCCACTGTCGGTTTTTGTCAGCACCAGGGCAGGGCTGAGCAGGCTGGCGGGCACTTGGTCGAGGGCCCCGGCAGCTGCAGCCTGATGGAGTGGCGTGTAGCCACTGTTGGAACGGACAAGAAGATTTTCAGCTGTGAGCAGGCTGGCGGGCACCTGGCCCAAGTGGCCATGGCGCGCGGCAAGATGGAGTGGCGAATAGCCTGCGTCATTCTTGTGCAGCAGGTTGGCGGCGGTGAGTAAGGCCGGTGGCACTTGGTCGAGGTGCCCGTATTTGGCAGCCAGGTGCAAGGGGGTGTTGCCGGAAGCGTTCGCCTTCAGCAGGGCTTTGGCGGTAAGTGTGGCGGCGGGAAGCGCCGCGAGGCGACCGTCACGTGCGGCGGCAAATAGATCAGGGTTGTCCATGCCAGAGAACAGCGAAAAAATAGGCCGCGCTGACAGCAGGCAAACCTAAACCGGCGCGAGACTCCAGGTGGCTGTTTGGGTTTGCCAACCCTTGACCGGGAAGCACTGTTTGTGGCGTGTCAACGGCCACAAACACCGAACCGTCTGTGAGCAGGCCCAAGCTGGGAGCGGTTCTGTTGATCGACGACGAGAAAACGCTGATAGAACTTTTTGCAGAGGCCTTGGCCCCGCATTTTGACTGCGTGCTGGCCACCAACACCCGGGAAGCCGGCTACCACCTGCACAAGCGAGCGTTCAAGGTGGTGGTGTGCGACCACTTGATGCCAGGGGGCAATGGGCTGAGCTTTCTCGTAGATGCTCGCGAGGAATACCCAGACATGCAGCGGGTGCTGGTCACTGGCTACATGAAGCCCGAGATGTTGCTGCGCAGTGTGAACGAGGCCGCGCTTTACCGCTATCTGCTCAAGCCAGTGTCCTTGCCCGAGCTCATCAAAACCGTGGTGGAGGCCGCCAAATTGCACGACCAGTTGGTTGCGAGCCGGTCGCAGTGAGTCGGTGAATCCTCGGCTTGCCCCGGTGGCGATCTGCGAGCGAGGTTTGGGCCAGGTCCACGCCCATCACAAGCGGTTCAGTCATACCGCCGCCGCAGGTTGCTCGGCAGGAGGCCGAGTTCTTCGCGATATTTGGCCACCGTGCGGCGGGCGATCTTGAGTCCCTTGGCTTCTAGCAGGCCAACGATTTCCTGGTCGCTTCGTGGTTCGCCCGGATCCTCGCCAGCGATGATGTCTGCGATCATCTCTTTCACGCTGGTGTTGGCGACGGATTCGCCAGCATCCGACTGGTAGCCGGAGGTGAAGAAATACTTCATCGCAAAGACGCCGTGCGGGGTCTTGATGTATTTATTGGCCAGCGCACGGCTGACCGTCGTCTCGTGCACACCGATGATGTCAGCGATCTGTGTCATCGTGAGCGGCTTTAGCTTGGCGACACCTTCGGCGAAGAATTCGCCCTGATGCTTGATGATCTCGCGGGTGATGCGCTCGATGGTGCGTTGGCGCTGTTCAATGGCGTTGATGATGAACTTGCCTGAGCGGAGCTTCTCCCGGAGGTAGTCAGCTTCCGTCTTGCTCAGTTTGCCCTTGGCGATGAGATCCTTGTAGGTGTTGCTGAGCCGGAGACGCGGGATGTAGTCATGGTTTAGGATGATCTTCCAGTCGCCGTTGTCATCCTCGACGGTGACATCGGGCACGACGACGCGGTTGGCGTCGTCAGCGAAGCGGCGTCCGGGGGCCGGATCGAGGGTGCCGATCTCCTCGATGGCATCCTGGATGATTTCGGGTGCGAGACCGGTCTTGCGTGCGAGATCGGGGATGCGACGGCGCACCAGGAGATCGAAATGATCCCGGATGATGCGGGCGGCCACGGATTTTTCCCGGCCTTTCTGGGTGAGTTGGATGAGGAGGCAGTGGGAGAGGTTCTCCGCGCCGATACCTGCCGGATCAAATGTCTGCAGGAGCCTGGCCGCTGCCTGCATGGACGCGAGGGGAAGGTTGGCTTGCAGGGCGAGGTCGGGGATCGGGGCGGTGAGGTAGCCGCGGTCTTCGAGACTGCCGACGAGAAAGCGCAACGCGGCCAGCACTTCCGCCGGAGAATCGGACAGCTCCGCCTGGCCCATGAGGTGCTCTTGCAACGAGGTTTCGGTGGTCAGGGAGTCGAAGAAATGCTGGCGGCGCTCGTCTTCCTCGCTTGTGGTCGGGCGCACGCCGCCTGTGTCGGACATGTGATCCTTCCAGTCCTGCCCGATTTTCTCGAGCACCTGGAACTCCTTGGTGAAGTCCATTTCCTCGCGTGAGTCGTCGGTGGGGGCGTCGTTTTCGTCGCCGCTGGTGGCGTTTTTTTCGAGACTGACATCGTCCATCGGCAGCTCCTCCAGCACCGGGTTCGACTGCAGTTCTTCCTGCACGGTGGCGCGGAGATCAAGGGCCGCGACTTGCAGGATCTTGAGCGACTGCCGCATTTGCGGCGCCAGCACAAGCTGCTGCGCTTGCCGCTGGTGAAAGCCTTGGTTGAGGCCGGGGCCACTCATGCGCGAAAGGAGTTACCTCTGGCTTTCGAGTGTGGCCACGCGGGGTAGGGCGGAGGTCGGGACGGCGGGGGTGGTGCCAGGTTTGGCGGGGGGGAATACTTCGGCGAGGTAGACGGCAAGCTTCTCGTTGGTCGGGCCGTAGCGGTCGCTGTAAAGATACATCTCCAAGTCGGTGAGCATCTCGAAGGCCGACTGGTAGCGCTTCTCGCGGTCGCGTTCCAGAGCCTTGTGAAGGATGGTGTTGAGCTTCGGGTCGATGTCGGCGCGCAGGCTGCTGAACTCCGGGATCGGCATCGTGAGGATGTTGCGCCGTGATTCCACCCGGGTGGCTCCGCGGAAGAGATTCTTGCCGAGAAGAATCTCGGTCAGGACGATGCCGAGCGGGAAAAGATCGGAGCGGCCGTCGGTGACGGCGTAGCTGGCGCCCTCGGGGGAGAGATACTCGTCCTTGCCCGGGATCACCTTGCCTTCCTCGTTATACATCAGGTCCAGAGCCTTCGCGATGCCGAAGTCCGTGAGCTTCACGTCTCCCTCGATGGCGAGCATGACGTTCTTTGGGTTGACGTCGCGGTGGACGATGCCGAGGAGGCGGCCATCGGCGTCGCGCTTGGTGTGGGCGTAGCTGAGGCCGCGGCAGACGCGGGAGGCGATGAAGACGGCCATGTCCACGGGGACCGGCTTGTCCAACTCGAGGTGGCGGTCGATGAATTGCTCGAGATTAACGCCGCGGACGAATTCCATCGTCATGAAATACTGCCCGCCGATCTGGCCCAGGTGGTAGGTTTGGACGATGTTGGTGTGGATGAGATCGGCCACCAACCGGGCCTCGCCGATGAAATTTTTCTGGAATTCCGGGATGCTGGAATATTCCTCGCGAATGAGCTTGATGGCGACGGCCTTGCGGAAGTTTCCCGTGCCCTTCTGCACGGCTTCGTAGACGAGCCCCATACCGCCCTCGGCGAGCTTGTTGGTCAGCTCGTATTGGAGCTCGTTAAAGATGTGCTTGAGGGCTGGCGGCGGCACGGATCAGACAAAAACGGGCTGTTTCACGGGTGGCAAGAACTCATGCGCGAAATTTGCACGCTTCCTGCTAGGGAATGGTGAAAGGAGGCGACGCGGCCGGTTGACAGAGAGGCAGGCGGGCCTAGGTTGCGCGCATGATCACCCTGACCAACCGTGCCGCCCGCCAGGTCCAGACCATGCGCGCCGCGCAGGCGGACGCAGCGAAGCGATTGCGCGTCTTCGTGGAGAGCGGCGGGTGCTCCGGCTTTGAATACGGCATGTCCTTCGACCGGGCCAAGGCTGACGATCAGCTATTTGAGAGCGAGGGCGAGCAGGTGCTGGTTGATCCCACGAGTCTGGCTTACCTCAACGGTTGCAGTATCGACTTCGACGACGGACTCCACGGCAAGGGATTCGAGATAAAGAATCCCAATGCGCAGAGCACCTGCGGCTGCGGGAAGTCGTTCAACTGAGATGCTTGTTGGAGGTGGCGTGCTTGCGCGCCACCTACACCTTGGCCTCGTGCAGGGCGACAATGCCGAAGGTCAGTGGCGTGGCGCGCACAGAGTTGAAACCGGCGCGGAGGATTTCCGCGGAGATGCCGGCCCGGCCAGGAAAGGTCTCGATGGATCCGCACAGGTATTCGTAGGCTGATTTATCGCCGGTTACGACGCCGGCGATTGCCGGCAGCACGAACCGTAGGTAGGCGTAGTAAAAGGGCCGGAACCACCAGGCGGGCTGCGAGAACTCCAGCACGAACAGCCGGCCGCCCGGCCGGAGCGCCCGGCGCATTTCCGTCAGGGCTTGGTGCCGGTCGGCCATGTTGCGCAGACCGAAGGCAATCGTGATCGCGTCATACGACCGGTCGGGCAGGGGCAGGGCCAGACCGTCGCCCGGGTGAAACTGGACTTGCCGCCAGCGCGGGTTGAGGGCGCGTTTTTTTACAGCTTCATCCAGCATAGGCTGGCAGAAATCCATCCCGGTGATCGCGGTGCCACTGGATAAGCTGTCCGCCAAAGCAAAGGCCACGTCTCCGCTACCGGTGGCGAGATCAAGAACAGCCCCCGGATGCGCGTCGTGCACCGCCCGGACGAGGCTCTGCCGCCACCAATAGTCCACCCCTCCGCTCAAGAGGTGGTTGGCTGCGTCATAACGGCCCGCGATGCGGGCGAACATGCTGCTTACGGACTTCGGATCGGGCATGGTTAAGGGCTAGCCTTTGTGCGGCTTTGCGGTTGACGCAAGCATTGGGTAGTGAATTGTTTGTGGTTGCAGTTCCCTTAGGCGAAAAAACCATAACCCACGCCCCACCATGTCGACCAACCTGACCAAACGTGAGATCGTGCTCGAAATCTACGAGAAGACCGGCTTCCCGCAGAAACAAATCCAGGACACGGTGCAAATGACGCTCGATATTGTCATGGATGCACTTGCAGCCGGCCGCAATGTCGAGCTCCGCAACTTCGGCGTGCTGGAAGTTCAGGTGCGCAAGGCTCGAGTGGGCCGCAACCCGAACAAACCAGAGACTGAGGTCGTCATCCCGGAGCGTGCCGTGGTGAAGTTCAAGTCGGGCAAGATTCTCAAGCAGAAGATCAAGCAGCTCAGTCTCGAGAAATTGCGCAACAATCCGCCGCCTCCGGCTTCGGCTTAAGTCGGGGCCCAGTCGAGTAAGGCATGGCCGGTTTTCAGTCGCTTCCCGGTTTTCGGGATTTTTATCCGGAGGATTTCTCCCGCCGCCAGCACATCTTTCGCGGCTGGAGCGCGGCTGCCAATAGCTTTGGCTTTCAGGAATACGACGCCCCGGTGCTGGAACCGCTGGAGCTCTACAAGACCAAGTCGGGCGACGAGATAGAGGCGCAGCTCTTCAGTTTCACCGACAAGGGCGGTCGCGAGGTTTCCCTGCGGCCCGAGATGACTCCCACGGTCTGCCGCATGGTCGGCGAGAAGGCCGGCGCCCTGAAACGGCCGATCAAGTGGTTCAGCATCGCCGAGTTCTACCGCTACGAGCGCGCCCAGAAGGGGCGGTTGCGGGCCTTTAACCAATTTAATGCCGATATCTTCGGCGAAGCCGGCCCCGAGGCCGAGATCGAGCTCATTGCCTTGCTCATCCAGTGCCTGGCCGGCTTCGGCCTGACCAAGGACGATTTTTATGTGCGGCTGAGCGACCGCGACCTGTGGTTCTTCTACCTGGAGGCGCTGGGCTTCACCGATGCGCAGGCGCGCAGCGTGCTGACCACCATCGATCGCTACGAGAAGGCTGGCGATGATGCGTTCAAGGTCTACACCGAGGCGCATGGGGCCATGCCCGCGGACCGGAAGGACAAGGTGCTGGCCTTCCTGAAGATCAAGAGCCTGCCGGAACTCGAAACCGCGCTCGCGGCCTTCAATTCGGAAAAACTCGCCGCCCGTCTCACTGACTGGCGCAAGGTCCTGTCCGGCGTCTCGGCCATGGGTCTGGCGGATTTCATCGCGGTGGATCTCAGCGTCGTGCGCGGTCTGGCCTACTACACGGGTTTCGTCTTCGAGGCCTTTGATCGGAAGGGTGACCTGCGGGCACTGGCCGGAGGCGGACGCTACAACGATCTCATCAAGAAGCTGGGCTACGCCGACCTGCCGGCTGTGGGTTTTGCCATCGGCGATGTGACCACCGGCCTGCTGATCGAGCAGCGCGGGCTGGCCCCGGCGCATGGCACCGCTCCGCAGGCCTACGTGGTCATTGGCGGAGCGGCGGAGCGGCAAGCGGCCTTTGCCGACATCCAGGCGCTGCGCGCGGCCGGCATCCGCGTCGAATATCCCTTCAAGGACATCGCCTTCGGCAAACAATTCAAAGCGGCCTCCGAGTCCGGCGCAAAAATCGCCCTCATCTACGGCGGGGACGAACTCGCCAAGGGCGTGGTCAAGCTACGCGACCTGTCCGACAGGGCCGAGCGCGAGATCCCGCGCGATCAGGTGGTGACGCTCGCCCGCGAATTGCTCACCAGGGCCTGAATCCGCGGAACCTGTCATTCTGAGCGGAGCGAAGAATCCAGAATGACAACCGCAACGCATATCGTGCAGGATCGTTCGCTACGCTCGGGATGACATGCTGAAAATGCCAGAACTTGTCCTAAG
>DAORVZ010000033.1:0-9657 GCA_035434005.1 Lacunisphaera sp. | reverse complement strand
CTCCGAGGCCGGACTCGGCGGAGAGCAGGCCCTTCATGGCGGCGGCATCGGCGGGGTTGGCGGCGGCGGCCTTGGAGGCGGCGTAGGCGGTGTTGCGCGCGGCGATCACGGCCTCGAGCGTGCCGCTCTCGTGCTTCATGTAGCCTTTGGCAACCTCGACGAGATTGGGAATGAGGTCGTAGCGACGCTTGAGTTGGACGTCGATCTGGGCGAAGGCGTTCTTGAAGCGGTTGCGCAACGTGACGAGGGCGTTGTAGACGCCGGCGACCCACAGGCCGAGGACGATGGCGACTAGGAGCAGGGCTCCGAGGACGATCAGGACAACACTCATAGGTTGGAGGGGGTTGGACTTACGGCCGACAGCTTGCGCGAGGCCCCGGTGATGCGCGAGAAGTTTTCCGTTACACCGGCGGGCGATTTTTCAAGGCGGACGCCGTGCGCGGGCGTCCGAGGCTTGCCACCCGGGGCCGGGGCTGCACGCTCTACTCACTCATGTTGAAGCTGGCGCGCTTTCTATTGCTTTCCCTGTCGCTGACCGCAGGTCAGCTCGTGGCGCAGGTGGCCGGTCCGAGTCCGCTGGTGAGCGACCAAGCCACCGCCCAGATGGTGCCGGGAGGGTGGATTGTCGCGGAAGCGCGGGCCAACGCGGCCTTGCAGGCGGGATTTCCCGCGACGGCGGCGGCGGGCTACCGCGAACTGTTGCGGGATCCGGCGCTGCCAGCGGAAACCAAACAGCGGGCCACCCTGGCCCTGGTGACGGCGCAGCTGGATGGCCGCGAGCTGACTGAGGCGGAGAGCACGCTCCAGAATTACACCGGCCCGCGCCATGCGGCGTATCAATTGCGCGTCGGGCTCATCGCCCTATTGAGCCGCCGGATCGCCCCGGCGAAGGCGGCGCTGGCGGCGGGCAAGCTCGAGGAGCTGGCACCCGCCGACCGCGGCTGGTGGTTGTATCTGCAAGCCGGCGTGGCGGACGCCGAAAATGACTTTGCCCGCGCCAACACGCTCTATGAACAGGCGATCGGGGCGGCGGTTTCCCCATTGCAGCGGGCGCGCCTGCTGCTCGGGCAAGAACAAGCCCTCCTGCGGCGCGGCGCGCTCAGTGAGGCGCAAATGGCCAATACGCGGCAAACCATGGAGCGATTCCCCGGCCAGAGGACCGGCTATGACGCCGCCCGGACCTATGCGGCCGCGTTGGCCGAAGTGGGCCGCGCCCCGGAAGCCCAAGCAATTCTGCAGCGCCAGCTCGCCACCTTGCCAGCGTCCGAGCGCAACGTCGCGGACCAGATTCGCCTGATGCTCGGCTTGATTGCCGGGGAGGACAGCGTGGCGGGCCGTCAGGCTTTCATGTCTCTCCTGCGCGAGGGCCAACGTCCCGACACCCAGCGTCTCGCCCTCCAGTTGCTGGCCCGTGGCACCAAAAACCCGGGTGAGCGCGAACGGTTGCGCCAAGACATGGCGGAATTGCTGCAGAATCCGGCGCAGCGGACGATCCACGAGGACCTGACGCTGGCGCTGGCGCAGTCCGCGCTGATGGACAAGTTGTATCCGGAGGCCGAACAGCGCGCGCGCCAGTTGATCGAGCTTTATCCCGGTTCGGCGCTCAAGGCGGCCGCCTTGGGGGTGCGATTGACAGTGGCTTGGGATCTGGGTCGCTATCGCACCGCCGCGGATCTCGCCGGGCAATTAAGGGCAATCGTCATGGATGCGCGGGAACGTGCCGAACTGGGCGTGCTGCTGGCCGAGGCGTTTTTCCGTTCGGAGGATTACAAGAATGCCGGCGACGCCTACGCGGCGGCCATGCACGAGTTGCCGGCGGTGGTGCCGGCGGGCACGTTGATCTTCCAGCGCGTGCTGGCGGACATTCGTGCAGACCAGCTCGATTCGGCGGCGAAACAACTGGATGAGGCGGTGGCCACGACAGGCTTCGATGCCGTCAGTCGCTGGCAGGCGGAATGGAACCTCGCCAAGGAAATGCAGGTGCGTGGCCAAGTTACCTTGGCCCAAGCCCGGGTGGAGAAGCTCCTCATCGGCGGTGCCACGGGGGTGCCCGATGAATTGCGTATTCGGCTGATGTGGCTGCGGGCAAAACTTTCCTTCGAGAGCGACCAGTTCGAGGCCACCCTGCGCCAGGCGGACGAGTTGCTGGCCGTGCTGGCCAAGGGCGGACAGCCTGACGAGGCGCTCCGCGTCAACGTCACCAGCACGGCGCAGTTGTTGAAGGCGCAGGCTCTGCTCGGTCTCAACCGGGATCAGGAGGGTCTGGCGATGCTCGACCAATTGCGGGCGAATTACCGCGCGACGGCCGCGGCCCAATATTCCTACCTAGTGCAGGCCATCCATCTCACGCAGCGCGGGGACATGGCCGGGGCCCAGCGGGTGCTGCTGAGCTTCGTGGACACGCCGGCCTACCGGCAGAGCGAATACGCGCCGCTGGCGCTGTATGAGGCGGCGATCAATCTGGAGAGGCAAGGGCTCGACCGGCAGTTGCGCGAGGCCTACGAAAAAATGCTCGAACGGCTGATCCATGACTACCCGCAAAGCGAGTTGGTATTTTACGCGCGGTTGAAACAGGGCGATCTGCTGCGGAAGCTGAACGATTTCGCCTCGGCTCGTCAGGTGTATGAAGACCTGATCAACAACTCCGGCCGGCATCCCGACATCTTGCTCGCGCAGCTGGCCCTGGCCGATTCACTTTTCGCACAGGGGGCCAACAGCGTGGTGAACTACGAGAGCGCTGCGGCGATCTATGAACGCCTGCGCGACCTGCCATCGGCCCCGGTCGACCTGCGGGTGGAAGCTGGATTCAAGTGGGGCTATGCGCTGGCCAAACGGGCCCAGCCGGCCAAGGCGCAGATCGTGTTCTGGTCGGTGGTGGATGCATTCCTGCTCGACGGGCAGGCGGCCGCGACGCTCGGGGCGAAGGGCCGCTACTGGCTTTCCCGCGCCCTGCTCGAGCTCGGCCAGATTCACGAGGATGCCGGCCGGCTCGATGAGGCGCAGCGGGCCTACCAACTGATCATTGATCAGAAGCTCAGCGGGGCCGCGCAGGCGCAGGCGAAACTGGCGCGCTTTGGCTCGGGGGGCATCAAGCCATGACGACCTTTGAGGTTTACGCCCGCACCGCCGACCGCATGATGCGCGCACTCCCATGACGGCCTTCAGTTACAGTATCTTCGCCCAGGGCGGCCCGGTGATGTGGCTGCTCGTCCTGCTCGGACTGGCCGCGCTCATCATCTTCGTGGAGCGCGCCCTCTTCCTGCACCGCGGCCAGATCCGCTCGTCGGAATTTCTCGATGGCATCAAGAACCTGCTCCGCAAGCAGCGGTTGATGGAGGCGCTGACTTTGTCCGAAGAAACCCCGGGGCCCGTGGCGAAGGTGGTGAAGGCGGGCTTGCGGCACGCAACCGACGACGAACAGGCGATGCGCTTCGCCATCCAAGAGGCCGCGATCGTGGAGATTCCTGTGCTGGAGCGGCGCATCAGTGCGTTGGCGGCCATCGCGCAGATTGCGCCGCTGTTCGGTCTGCTGGGCACGCTGCTGGGCATGATCAAGACCTTCTGGCTCTTTAACCAAGGTGGCAACTACGCGACCCCCGTCGTGCTGGCCGGCGGCATGTGGGAGGCGTTGCTCACGGCGGCGGCCGGCTTGGTCGTGGCTATCCCGGCGCACCTCGCGCGGCATTTTCTCGCCGGTCGGGTGCGCGCTCTGGTGCAGGACATGGAGTGGGCTGGCAGCGAGTTGATGCGGTTTCTGCTGCGGGACTATCGCACCGGGGCAGGGGTGCAAAAATGATCACGCGGCCGCTTGATCTCGAATCGCGGCTGAGTCCGCCGCCGCGCGATCTCAACGCGGTAGCGTGGCTGAACGTCGGCGTGATTGTGCTTTTCTTCAGCCTGCTCGGTTCGCGCTTTGTGCTGGCGCCAGGGGTGCTGGTGGGGGTGGGGGACGCTGGGGTGAACGAGCTGCCTATGGTCAACGCGTCCTCGATCACCACCGTGGCGACCTCAGTGGTGGTCACCTACCGGCGGGACAATGTGATCCTCTTTCAAGGCGGGATGTATAACTTGACCGAGTTGCGCAAGCACATGGAGGTCTACGCCAAGCGGCACCCGGGCACCGTGCTGCAGGTGAATGCCGACAAGCAGGTGTCGACGCAGGCTTGGGCCGACTTGTGCGCGATGGCCAGTGCGGTCGGATTTGCCAACGTGGTTTTGGTGGCCGCCGAACCGGCCGCTTTGCTCAATTCCTCAAATTAAGGCGGGCACATGCGCCTCGGAAAAATCGAAGTGAAGCGCCGGGTGTGGATCGGCCTCGGCTGCGCCGTGGCGGCCACGGGGACCTGGTGGGGTTGGACGCGGAGGCTGCCCCCGATCCCTGAGGTGGCGGCACCGATCCGGCCGCCCTTTGTGCGACTGGTCGGGGCGGGCACCGCCAATGACAACCGGGTGTTGCGCGAAAGGGCGGAATTGTTTGACCCCACACCGCTGTTTTTTCCGACGGAATGGAATTATGGGCAGCAACCACTGCTGGAAAACCTGCGTCGGCAGCCGGGGCGGATTTTCGGGAGCTTCGAGCCCAAGCTGACTTTTGCCGACCAGAGCCTGAAGCCCTATGGGGCAGAATTCGTGCCGCCACCGGAAAAACTGAGCGATGTTCTCGCGCAAGGCAACGAGGCACCTTTCTCCGGAATCGGGCAGATTGATATGGCCGCAACGCCTTTGTCCGGACGGGCAGGTTTCCTGGAGGTTCGAGTTTTTGGTGCGGCCAAGCCTATTCTGGAACAGGCACTTAACTTAGGTAGTGTGCCGCGTATGGACTATGCGCCGCTGGAATTCCTAGTGGTGATCAGCCCGGCGGGTCTGGTGGGAGAGCCATTGTTGGCCATTGGTTCAGGTTGGGATGAGGTGGATACTTTCTTTCGCGCTTATCTTGTAAAAACTTACCGGCTGGGTGAACGTTTGAACCCCGGCCGCTATCGCGTTTTGGTCGGACCGTAGGATTTTTGGGGAATTCGCAAGAATCTAGTTGACGGTCTATTTTGAGAATCGTTTCCTCCCCGTTCTCTTTGTTTTTTGCCAGTGACTTGGTCTGCCCAGATAGCTCAGTTGGTAGAGCACGTTCTTGGTAAGGACGAGGTCGCCGGTTCGAATCCGGTTCTGGGCTCCAGGGCGACGTCGGTGATCTCCGACGTTAATCAAGATCAACAACTTCAATACCTAATCAAAACCACTACTCCACATGGCTAAAGGAACATTCGAACGCAAAAAGCCGCACGTAAACGTCGGCACCATCGGTCACGTCGACCACGGCAAAACCACGCTGACCACCTCGATTCTGGCGGTTCAGGCCGGCAAGGGCCTCGCCGAGGTCAAGACCTACGCTGACATCGCCAAGGGCGGCACCGTCCGTGACGCCTCCAAGATCGTCACGATCTCGGTCGCCCACGTGGAGTATGAGTCCGACAAGCGCCACTATGCGCACGTCGACTGCCCTGGCCACGCCGACTTCGTCAAGAACATGATCACCGGTGCCGCCCAGATGGACGGCGGTATCTTGGTCGTCTCGGCCGCTGACGGTCCGATGCCCCAGACCCGGGAGCACATCCTCCTCGCCTATCAGGTCGGCGTGCCGAACCTGGTGGTGTTCCTCAACAAGGTCGATCTCATCGATGACAAGGAGCTCCTCGAGCTCGTCGAAGAGGAAATCCGCGACTTGCTGACCAAGTATAAATTCGACGGCAAGAACGCCAAAATCATCCGTGGCTCCGCCACTGCGGCCCTTGAAGGCAAGGACGAAGGCAAGGCCGCCATCCAGGCGCTCATGGAAGCGCTCGACTCCGAGATTGCCGAGCCCGCCCGCGAGCTCGACAAGCCTTTCCTCATGTCTGTCGAGGACGTGTTCTCCATCACCGGCCGCGGCACCGTCGCCACCGGTCGTATTGAGCGCGGCATTTGCAAGCTTAACGACACCGTCGAAATCGTCGGCCTCAAGGATACGACCACGACCGTCGTCACCGGTATCGAGATGTTCCGCAAGCTCCTCGACCAGGGGCAGGCGGGCGACAACGTCGGCATCCTGCTCCGCGGCATTGACAAGGATGGCATCGAGCGCGGCCAAGTCATCGCCGCCCCGAAGTCCATCAAGCCGCACCGCAAGGCCAAGGCCGAGATCTATGTCCTATCGAAGGACGAGGGTGGCCGCCACACGCCGTTCTTCAACGGTTACCGTCCCCAGTTCTACTTCCGCACCACGGACGTGACCGGCGTCGTCAACCTGCCGAAGGGCGTGGAGATGATCATGCCGGGCGACAACATCGCCGTCGACATCGAGCTCATCGTGCCGATCGCCATGGAGAAGACCCAGAAATTCGCCATCCGTGAAGGCGGCCGCACCATCGGTGCCGGTCGTGTCACCGAGATTGTCGAATAAGCGTCTGTTAACCTCTTCCGACCGACGCTGCCGGGGCTCCTTTGGGGGTCCCGGCTGTGTCGTCTAAAAGAAATAGTATCATAACCACAGGGGTGTAGCTCAATTGGTAGAGTAGCGGTCTCCAAAACCGTTGGTTGGGGGTTCGAGTCCCTCCGCCCCTGCCACCATCGCCCGACTTCCATCCATGGCCAATCCGTTCCGCACCGTCCGTATCTTCACCAGCGAGCTCGTTGGTGAGCTGCAGAAAGCCAGCTGGCCGACCAAGACCGAGCTCAAGGACTCGACCATCGTCGTGATCGTCGCCTGCCTGCTCCTCGGCCTCTTCACCAGCATCAGCGATTTCGCCCTCTACAACGTGGTCGACGCCGTGACCGAGCTCATCAGCCGCTAACTCCGCCTCGCGATGACCACCCAGACTTCCACCGCGGCCCAATGGTTCGCGCTCCACACCCTCTCCGGCCAGGAGAACAAGGTGAAGACCTACATCGAGAAGTTCAAAAAAGCCGAGGAACTCGAGGACTTCATCGCCGAGGTGCTGCTGCCCACGGAAGTCGTATCTGAGGTCAAGGGCGGCAAGAAATCCACCAAGGTCCGCAAGCTCTACCCGGGCTACGTGTTCATCAACATGCGGCTCTACGATGAGAACAGCCAGGTGATCATCAAGCCGTTCTACTTCGTCAAGGACGCCGGCGGGGTCATCGGTTTTGTCGGCGGGGACAAGCCCGCCGCGCTGCGCCAGGCGGAGATAGACGAGATCAAGGCCCGCATCGAGGCGGCCACGGGCAAGGAAGTCCCGAAGGTCACCTTCGAGGTCGGCGAGGAAGTAAAGATCACCGACGGCGCCTTCGCCAACCTGACGGGGCGCGTCGACGAGGTCGACCCGGCCCGGGGCAAGCTCAAGATTTCCGTCTCCATTTTCGGTCGGTTTACGCCCGTCGAACTCGAATACTGGCAGGTCCAGCGCGCCTCTGAAAGCTGAGCTCGCCGCCAACTCATCGCTCCCACTTAAAATCCACCCACCATGGCCAAGAAAATTCAAGGTTACGTCCGTCTCCAGCTCCCCGCCGGTGCCGCCAATCCGGCGCCCCCGGTCGGCCCCGCCCTCGGCGCCCAAGGCGTTAACATCATGGGCTTCTGCAAGGAGTTTAACGCGAAGACCAAGGACCAGAATGGCATGATCATTCCGGTCGTCATCACCGTCTACGCCGACAAGTCCTTCACCTTCATCCTCAAGTCGCCCCCGGCGTCCGTGCTCCTCAAGAAGGCCGCCGGCATCGCGGCCGGCTCGGCCAAGCCCAACATGGACAAGGTCGGCAAGGTCACGAAGAAACAGATCCTCGAGATCATCAAGATCAAGAAGGCCGACCTCAACGCCAACAGCGACGAGGCCGCCATCCGCATGATCGCCGGCACCGCGAAAAACATGGGTATCGAAGTCGTCGACTGATTTTAGCCAACCACAACCTCACCGCGGGAGTCCTCCGGGACGTTCGCACCGCAAGGAGTCAAAAATGCCCGTCAAACAAAGCAAAAGATACCGCAGCGCCCTCACGGGGGCTGACCTCGCCAAGGAATATTCCCTCAAGGAAGCCGTCGAGATTCTCACCAAATTCCCGAAGGCCAAATTCGACGAGACGGTCGAGCTTTCCTTCCGCCTCGGCGTCGATCCCGCCCAGGGCGACCAGATGGTCCGCGGCACCACGCCGCTGCCCAACGGTTCCGGCAAGAAGGTTCGCGTTATCGTCTTCACCGATGATGCCGACAAGGCCCTCGCCGCAGGCGCCGATCATGCAGGCCTCGCCGAACTGATGGCCAAGATCAACGCCGGCTGGCTCGACTTCGACGTCGCCATCGCAACCACCGAGGCCATGAAGCAGGTTCGCACCCTGGCCCGCGTCCTCGGTCCCAAGGGCCTCATGCCCAACCCGAAATCCGGCACCGTCACCGACGACATCGCCGCAGGCATCAAGGCCGTCAAGGCCGGCCGCGTCGAGTTCAAGGTCGACAAGACCGCCAACATCGGCGTCGGCGTCGGCAAGCGCTCGTTCACCACCGACCAGATCACTGAGAACGTCGCCGCCGTCCTCGACGCGGTGGGCAAGGCCAAGCCGGCCGCCTTCAAGGGCCACTACATCAAGAGCGTCACGCTCTCCTCCTCCATGAGCCCGGGCGTGAAGCTCGCGGCCGCCGAGTTCAACAAATTCTAAGGAGCCCACCAATGAGAGCCGAAAAACAATATTTGATCGATGAAGTCAGCGGGCACCTGCAGAAGTCCGACTACGTCATCCTCACCAACTTCACGAAACTCACCGTTGCCGATGCGGCCGAGCTGCGCAAGCGCCTCGCCCCGGAGAAAGCCGAGTTCCACGTCGTCAAGAACAGCTCCTTCCGCGTCGCCGCCAAGGCCATGGGCCTGCCCGACTTGGAGAAATCCCTCGCCGGCCAGACTGCCGTCGTCGTCGGCGGCAAGAATCCCGCTGGAGTCGCCAAGACCCTCAAGAAGTTCATCGAGGAAAAGCAGAAACTCGAGGTGAAGGTCGGCGTGCTCGACAAGAAACTGATGACGGCCGCCGAGCTCTCGAAGCTCGCCGACCTGCCTTCGTTCGACGCCCTGCGCTCGATGTTCCTCGGCCTGCTCACCATGCAGGGCGCGGCTTTCGTCCGCGTCCTCGACGCCAAGATCAAAAAGGAGCAGCCCGCTGCTCCGGCCGCCTGAGTCGCCTTACGCCTCATACCATAAACCTTATCACAATTTCTCCGGCGCGAGCCGGAGAGCAAAACATCCAACGAAGAGGCTAGGGGATACGTCCCTTAAACGTGTTTCCACCGAGACCGCTAGCTCCTTCAGGAGAACATACCATGAGCAACATCACCAAAGACCAAGTCATTGAATGGCTGTCCGCCCAGCCGATTCTCGAACTCGCCGCCCTCGTCAAGGATCTCGAGACGAAGTGGGGCGTGTCCGCCGCTGCCGCCGTCGCCGCCGCCCCTGCGGGTGGTGCCGCCGCCGCCGGCGCTCCCGCTGCCGAGGCGCAGACAGAGTTCACCATCGTCCTCAAGGAGGCCGGTGCGAACAAGATTGGCGTCATCAAGGAAGTCCGCGCCATCACCGGCCTGGGCCTCAAGGAAGCCAAGGATCTGGTCGAGGCCGGCGGCAAGGCCGTCAAGGAAGGCGTCTCCAAGGCCGAGGCCGAGGACATCCAGAAGAAGCTCGTCGACGCCGG
>DAORVZ010000032.1:0-9681 GCA_035434005.1 Lacunisphaera sp. | reverse complement strand
CGCCGGTTTCGTCGATCGCACCGCGCTCCGGGCCAGGGCGAAGGCCATGTTGGCCACCATCGGGGCCGACATCGACCCGGACGTCATCATCGGCACCCTCTCCACCGGCCGCGAGCAGCTCGTGCAGATCGCCGCGGCGGTCGGCACCGGCGCCAAGGTCATCGTGATGGACGAGCCCTCCAGCTCGCTCTCCGCCGCCGAGACCGCCGAGCTCTTCCGCCTCGTCCGCGAGCTCAAGTCCCGCGGCATCACCCTCATCTACGTCTCGCACCGCATGGAGGAGCTGTTTGCGCTCTGCGACAACATCACCGTCCTGCGCGACGGCAAACACGTCGCCACCGAGCGCATCCCCGACACCACGCCGCACCGGGTCGTCACCCAGATGATCGGCCGCGAGCTGCTGATCGCCACGCCCAACCATATCGCCAGGCCGCTCGGTGACGAACGCCTGCGCACGGAGGGTCTCTCGTCTCCGCGCAAGTTCTCCGGCATCGACCTGTCCGTCCGCGCCGGTGAGATCGTCGGCATCGCCGGCATCGTCGGCGCCGGCCGCAGCGAGGTCGTCGAGGCCATCTTCGGCCTCGATCCCGCCGCCACCGGCCGCGTCACGGTCAAGGGTTCCGCCCTTGCCCTCGGCTCGCGCGACGCCGCCCTCGCAGCAGGCCTCGGCCTCGTGCCCGAGGACCGGAAGCGCCAGGGCCTCGTGCTCGGCCTCAACAACCGCGAGAACACCTCCCTTGCCGCCCTGCCCTCCCTCACCACGCTTGGCTGGGTGAAACGCGCCACCGAACGTGACCTGGCCGAGCGCCACACCCGGCGCCTGCGCGTGAAGGCCCCGTCGCTTGAGACCATCACCGCCGGCCTCAGCGGCGGCAACCAGCAGAAGATCGCCCTCGCCAAGTGGCTGGCCCGCTCCTGCGACGTGCTCCTCATCGACGAGCCGACGCGCGGCGTCGACGTCGGCGCCAAGGCCGAGATCTACCAGCTGCTCGACGAGCTCGCCTGCGAGGGCAAGGCCCTACTGGTCGTCTCCTCCGAATTGCCCGAATTGATCGGCTTGTGCCGTCGCATCATCGTCATGCGCAACGGCGGCATCGCCGGCGAGGTGCAGCGCGCCGACTTCAGCGAAGCGGCGCTCATGCGCCTCATGGCGGGTGTGGCCGCGGCTTGAGGTAGGGCGGTGAGTCCCTTCACCGCCGGGGCACGAATCGGGCTAAATGTAGGGTCGGCGCTTGCGCCGACCTAACACGCGAGGTCGCCGCAAGCAGCGACCCTACACGGACCGGCCTGCCAGCTTGACCGTAACGCGAATCAGGCTGCAATGCCTGCACCCATGCGCCCCGTGACGATGCAGGTGATCGCCGACCAGGTCGGCTTCTCGAAGAACACCGTGTCGCTGGCGTTGCGCGGGGACTCGTCAATCTCGGCCGCCACGCGCGAGCTCATCAGGAAGACGGCCGACAAGCTCGGCTACCAGCCCAACGCCGTCGTCTCCCACCTCATCGCGCAGCTGCGCGCCGGCCGCACCGCGCGGTTCCAGGCCAAGCTCGCGCTGATCAACGCCCACCGCGACCCCAAGGCCTTCCGCACGCACGCCACGATCCCGGCCTACGTGGCCGGCTGCGAGCGCCGCGGGCTGCAGCTGGGCTACACCTTCGACCCCTTCTGGCTGCACGACCCGAAGCTCAAGGCCGCGAGCCTCTCCCGCATCCTCCGCACGCGCGGCATCAAGGGCATCATCATCGTCGGCCTGATGGACCACAACCAGCTGCCCGCGCACCTGGAGGCCGTCTGGTCGGAGTTCCCGTGCGTTGTCACCGGCGTGCGCACGCGCGCGCCGGCCCTGTCCTTCAGCTGCGTGGACCACCACGATCTCGTCATCCAGGCTTTCGAGCGGGCGCTCACGCTTGGCTACCAGCGGCCCGCCCTCGTCGTCGAGGAACGCATCGACCGGCTGGTCGAGGGCCGTTTCTCCGGCGCCATGCTCACCGCGCAGCGCAGCCTGCCCGCCGCGCGCCGGGTGCCGGCCTTCATGGAGGTCCAGCAGTCCCGCGCCGAGGGGAAGCCGTTCCAGCAGTGGTTCGACCGCCACAAGCCCGACGTGCTGCTCTCGCTCTACAACATCGTCTTCCCGTGGCTGAAGGCCCACGGCCGGCGCGTGCCGCAGGACGTCGGCGTCATCCAGCTCGAGTGGCGCGCCAGCCACCCGGAGATCGCCGGCATGAACCAGCACAACGACGCCGTAGGCGAGGCCGCGGTCGACATGGTCGTCGGCCAGATCCACCGCAACGAGTCGGGCATCCCCGCCTTCCCGCGCGCGACGCTCATCGGCACCAGCTGGGTGGACGGCTCGTCGGTGCGGAAGATTACTGTAGGGCGGGGTCGCTGACCCCGCCGGTGGAGCCCGGTAAACGTTTCTTCTGCAGGGTCGGCGCTTGTCGCCGAACCGCGGCGGCTCAGGACGTCGAAAGCAGATCGCGGCGCAGCTTCTCGAGTTCCTCGACCCTGGGATCGAGCTGCTTGCGGACCGCCTGGCGGTTGAGCAGCCAGACGACCCACATCATCCCTGCGGTGCAGGCAAAGTAAACGCCGAGGAAGCGGCCGTCCCGGGCCAAGTCCCACGCCGGGCGATGGAGACTGATCGTGAGGGAAACAATGACGATCGCCGCTCCGCAGGGGGCAAGATACCATTTCCAGACGCTCAGCAGCAGGCGGCGCTGGTGGTGCAGCTCGGCCAGGTCGGCATCAAGCTTGGCCAGAAGGGGCGCATCAGCGCCGAGTCGCAGGCGGTGAGCTCGGATGCGCTCCCGGATGAAGACCGCGGTCACGCCCAGGATCAGCAGGATCGCCCCGGCGATGGGCCAGCCGGACTTGCCTTGCAACCACCAGATGAAGGCAAAGGCGATGGCTCCGAGCAGGCCGGCTGAGGCTTCGACCCAATCGCGCACAAGCAGGGTGGCCGCCAGCTTGCGGCGCTTGGTCTCGAACGAGTGTCGGAGTTCCGTCACGTCGGCGGCCGCGCCGGCCGGGAGGGCCTGGCGCTTCCAGATGGCTTCATAGTCATTCCAGTTCATCGATTGCTCCTTTCATGAGTTCGGCGAGGCGTTTGCGCGCCCGCGTCAACGACACGCCGACATGGTTTTCCGTCAGGCCCGTGATCTCGGCAATCTCGCGGTAGGCCAGGCCGTCGAGCGCCAGCAGCACCAGCGCCCGGTCGAACATCGGCAGAGCGTGGATGGCGGCATAAAGTTGATCGAGGACTTCCCCGTCTCCCGCGTGGTCCGCCGGGGAGCCGGCACCGGCCGCAATGGCTTCAAGGTCCGCGCCCCGCTCCAGGCGGTTTTCGCGGCGCGCCGTCCCGCGGCGCCAGGTGAGCGCCGTATTCAGGCAGACCCGGTAGATCCAGGTCGAGGGCTTGGCCTGGCCGGCATAGGAGGCGAGCGAGGTCCACAGCTGTAAAAGCATCTCCTGCTGCAGGTCGGCGGCGTCCGCGGACACGGGTGCAAACGAGCGCGCCACCTTGACCACGATGCCGCGGTGCTCCTCCAGCCAGGACTGGAAGCGGGCGACGTGATCGGGAGTGGTGCTCATCTAACCCGATTAGTCGCCGCAGGTGGAATATCCTTACAAGATTTCTGTGGTAGGGGCCGTTGCCCTCAACGGCCCGGGCGCTTGAGGGCAAGCGCCCCTACCTCAGAACAACGCCCGCAACGCCTTCGCCGTCGGCGCGGCCTTCGCATTCGCCAGCAGCCACGTCTCACGGTGTTTCAGCACTTGGCCGGGCTTGAGCGTCGCGAAGGCTCCCATCGTCTCCATCTCGACCATGAAATTCTTCGGGCCGATGTAGACCGCGAGGTTGGTGCCGAGCGGGTAGTTGCCGGCCGGATCGTAGGCCGCGTGTTTCGCGAACAGGAGTTTCCGCACCGGGTCGTGCCAGGCGATGATGCCCGCGTCGGCCTTGAGCATGCGCTTGTTCTCCCGGCCGGAGGGCCGCAGCTCCATCGCATCCTCGGTGAACTTGAACTGCTTGTCGCCGAAACCGACGCCGCCATGCCCGCCGCCCCAGGTGCGGAAGCTCACGATCGTAGCGTAGTCCCACGTGGACCCGTCGCCCAGCGGCAGCGTGTAGGTGGATTTCTTCGACGGCACGGTGCAGGTCAGCGCCCAGAGCCCGCCGCTCCAGAGCATATCGCTCTCGTTGCGCAGAAAATGATCGAGCGTGATCCGGCCGTCGGCCGTCGCGGTGACGGTGATGCTGCGCCGCGTCTTCTGCGCCGGGTCGAGGGCGCCCGTGACCGTGAAGCCGCTGGCCGACACCTTTACGGTGCACGGCTGGTTGTCGGTGGCGTAGGTTTCCTCGGCCTCGTCGGCGCCCGGCCGGGCCGCCCAGAGCCGGTGCCCGCCCATCAGCTCCCACTCGCCGCGGAAGTATTTGCCCGGTTTCCAGAGCAGCAGGTTGTCGCCGCCCGGCCGGCCCCAGAAAGCTATCCGCGGCCCCTTGGCCGTGAGGGCGACGACCCGCAGCGCGGGCGTGCGCAGCTCGATGGCGTCGAGCCCGTCAAATTTTATCCGTTGGATGATCGGCTTGGTCTTCATGGGGCAAGCCGCACCTTTGCGGCCCAGCCGCCGTCACGCAAATAGGTATTGCGCTTCGAGTCGGAACCCCGGTGCCGTCGCGGACGAGCGCCGTGCCTCAGGGCACGAGGCGGTTGGCCGGTTTCTCGCCGCGCAGGACCCGCACCGCTTCCTCGGCCGCCATGCGCTGGAGGCGCGGCACGCTGGCCTGGCTGAACCACGCCGTATGCGAGGTGAGAATCGTGTTCGACGCAAACCGCAGCGGGTGATCGACGGGCAGCGGCTCCTGTTCAAAGACATCCAGGCCCGCCCCGCCGAGCCGCCCGCCTTGCAGGTGTTCGGCCAGAGCGTGCGTGTCGATCAAGCCGCCACGCGAGGTGTTGACGAGAATCGCTTCCGGCCGGAGCTGCGCCAGGGTCGTCGCATTGACGAAATGCCGCGTGTCGTCGGTCAGGGGCAGGTGCATGGAGAGGATGCCCGCCTCGCGGAAAAGCTGCTCCTGCGTCAGGCGGCGGACCTCGGCGGCGACGAAGACCTCGTCGGGCACAAAAGGATCATAGGCGGCGCGCGAAAAACCGAAGCCCTTGGCGCGCGCGTGCACGGCGCGGGCGATGCGGCCGAAGCCGGCGGTGGCGAAGGTGGTGGTGCCGAACGCGGGCACCGGGCCCGGCGGCACAATCTTCCAGGTGCCCGCCTGGGTGCGGGCGTGGGTTTGTGGCAACTGCCAGGCCAGCGCGAGCGCGAGCGCGAGCGTGTGGTCGGCCACCTCGTCGATGCAGTAGTCGGGCACGTTGCAACAGGCCACGTGCCGGGCCGCCGGGGCGCGGTAGTCGAGATTGTCCACGCCGATGCCGTAGCGGACGGCCACCCGCAGCTCGGGCAGGGCGGCAAACACCGCCGCGGTGACGGGCGCCCATTGCACCAGTAGGCCGGTGGCCCCGCAGGCGCGGGCGGCGATCACTACCTCGTCGGCGGTCTTGCATTGCGCCTCGACGAGGCGGAAGCCGGCGGCCTCGATCACCGCGCGTTCGCGGTCAATGTTGGAAAATCCGTGGTCGGTGATGAGGATGGTCGTCATGATTGGGCCGGGGAAGCGCCTGGGTTGGGCGCCAGATAGTCGTGCAGGATTTCCCCGCGTTCGAGGGTAAACTCCGCGCGCCAGTAGTAGCTGTTGCCGGTTTCCAGCACGGGCAGGAGATGCAGCGGCGCCTGCATGTTGGGGCGGATCTCCACCGAGCACTGGTCGGTCCAGCATTCGAAAACCGTCAGCGCTTTCAGTCGCCGGCTGGTGAGCTGCCGGAGACCGTCCCGGCCGTCAATCTGGGGCACGACCTTGTAGTTGAGATTGAGGCTGAAATCGAAGGTGGCGCGCTTCAGGTCGGCGAGGTCGCCGCGGTGGTGCTTGTAGGGCATGGTGCCGGTCAGCACGTCGATGCCGTTGCGCTCCAGCACGCCGACGATGAGGTCGCCACGGGTCTCGACGCGCGGGTTGGCCCATTTTTTTGGCTGGCCATGCACCTCGCGCCCCTGGGCCAGGCCGCCATCGGAGTTCAGAAACAGAAAGGGCGAGAAGCCGCCCTGTGCGCGGCCGGGGAGCTCCGCCCCGAGCATGACGTTGCACTCGCCGTAGCGGCCGAGCCACTCGACATCCCCCATGTTGTAGAGATGCACCAGCACCCAGTCGCTCGTCGGCACCAGCGGGGCGGGCATGAGCCGGCGCACGGCTTCCGCAGTCGTGCGGTAGCTGAGCGTGAGCACGGTGACATCGCGGAAGGTGAAGGGAAACGGCGCGGACAGCGGCGCCGCCAGGGGCGTGCTCCACGCGTGCAACGGATCGGCTAGGTGGCCGGGCTGGCCGGAGGGGGTGGGGTTCATCAGTAGCGGTATTTTTCGACGACGTCTTCGCGCACGGTGACACCGAGCCCCGGGGTGGAGCGGACGGCGATGACGCCACCCTCCACGACCCAGGGGTCCTCGACCAACTCGTGCTGCATGGGGTTGGGATGGGGTTTGTGATCGAAAGTGAGCGCATGTGTGGAAGCCGCCTGCACGGCGATGCCGGCGGCGGTGCACAGGGCGCTGCTCCAGGTGTGCAGGCTGAACACCTTGTTCTCGGCTTCCAGCAGCCGGATGATCGCCATGGTGCCGGTGATCCCCTGGGTGCGGGCCGGATCCATCTGCACGACATCAACGGCCCCATAACGGAGCAGGCGGCGGTAACCCTCCAGATTCCATTCCTGTTCGCCGGTGCCGATGGCGGTGTCCGTCAACGCCCGCAACGCGACATGGCCCTCCAGATCCGACGGCGGCAGCGGCTCCTCAATCCAGCGCAGCCGGTAGGGCGCGAAATCCCGGCATCGCTGGGCCGCGGTCTTCACATCCCAGCGCGTGCGGGCGGCCAGCGCGTCGACCACGAGATCGACTTTCTCGCCAATCGCCCCGCGCGCGGCTGCGACCAGCGCGATGTCCTGGGCGCGGTCCTGGCCGAACACATTGTCCGGCCGCGAACCCCAGCCGCCCTTCACGTAGCGGTAGCCGGCGGCGGCGAAGGCGCGGAACTCCGCCAGGTTCCACTCGAACCGGTCCATGTCGAAATGGATGCACGCGCAGGGCACGACCTGATCGCGAACCTTGCCGCCGAGCAGCGACCACACGGGCTGTTGCAGGATGCGCCCCTTCAGATCCCACAGGGCGATGTCCACCGCGCTCAGCGCCAGCGCCGCGATGCCCTGCGGGCCATACCACCAGACGTGCCGCCGCAGGCGGTCATGCAGGCCGGCGACATCCAGCGGGTCCTGCCCCAGCAGCAGCGGGGCGAAGTCCTCCTGCACGACGGCTTCCGTGGCCCGACAGGCCCCGATGAACATCGTGATGGCCTCGCCCCAGCCCACCTGCCCGCTGTCGGTGGCGATCCGCACGAGCGTCAGCAGGCGCGGCCGGTTGTGGTCGTGCGGCTCGGGGTAACGGACGGTGATGGCGCGAACGGCGGTGATTTTCATGGAAGAAAGGCGCGGGGGCGTCAGCAGGTGAATTGGAAACCGCCGCACACGTTGATGGTCTGGCCGGTGATGAACGCCGCGCGGTCGCTGGCGAGGAAGGTGATCAGGTTCGCGACATCCTCGGGCGTGCCGAGCCGCTGCAAGGGCGTGGCCTTGGTCCATCCCGCCACCAGGTCCGCCGGGGTCTTGCCGGTGAGCGTGGCCAGCTCGCGAAAACTCTGTTCCCACAGCGGCGTGAGCACCACCGCCGGACAGACGTTGTTGGCGGTCACGTTCCGCGCGCCATAGGCGAGCGCGAGCGACTCCGTGACGCTGGCCACGGCCGCCTTCGCGGCGGCATAGTGCGCGGAGAGGGCGCGGCCCTTGCGCCCGGCGTTGGAGCCGAGGTTGATGATCCGCCCGCCGCGGGCCGGTTCGACCTGTTCCGCGAACGCCTGCCCGAGGAAGAACAGCGCGCGCAGGTCGATCTCCTGCACCTCATCCCATTCCTCGGCCGAGATGTTGCCGAGCTGGTTGAAGTGGCAAACGCCCGCCGAATTGACCAGCACGTCGAGCGGGCCGGACTGCGCGGCCTCGGCGATCACCTCGGCGGCAACGGCGGCCGGTCGCAGGTCGCGCACGATGGCGCGGTGCGGTCCGGCAGCGACCGCCGGCAGCCCGGCGAGCGCGGCGGCGAGTTTCTCGGCGTTACGCTCCACGCCGATAATGCGCGCGCCGCCGGCCGCGAACTGCCGGGCGGCGGCGAGCCCAAACCCGCTGCCGGCCCCGGTGATGACAATGTTTTTTTCTGCGAAGCTGGTGGACATGGCGAAAGTCGGGCTGGGGTTAACCGATCACGAGCGAGGGATGGCGCTGGGCCAGGGCCGGATCGTAGAGCGGCAGAACGAGATCACATTCGCGCGCGAGGCGGGCATAGAGGTGGTGATGTTCCTCCAGCGATTCGGACAGGCCGAGCGGGATGCGTTCCTCAAAGTTGCGGTAGCAAAATATGGCGTCGGTCAGCGCGACCCGCCCGGCCGCCGTGGGCACGACAAAGCACAGGCTGGAGCGGTGGTGCGCGCCGCAGAACCAGGCGCGCAAACCAGGCAGGGGCTCGCTGGTGTCATCCGGCAGGAGCGAAATCCTATCGGCCGCGTCCATGACCAGATGCCGCAGCACCTCCGGCGGGAACACGATATCCCGCGGCAGTTGTGGCACGGCCGGATCCGGCGCGTGAAAATCCACCCACCCGCGGCGGGCAAAATGCAGGCGGGCCCCCGGAAACTGGTCGAGCCCGCCCGTGGCGTAGGCCGTGAGCGGCGTGACGAACACATCGGTGATGCTGGCCGGATCAAAACCCCGGGCCCGCAGCGCGGGAATAATCCGCTGCTCGGGCCGGACCGCGGGCACGTGTCCCTCCTGGCCGGTCGCGCTGCGCGCCCACCCGGTCCAGTGATCATGCAGACGCTGAAAGGCGGCACCCGTGGGGAAGCCGGTATTGAGCAGCGCGCGCCGGCCACCGCCCTCGATGACGAAGGCCCAGAAGGCCAGCGGCACCCAGCCGTGGAGTTGCGTCATCCAGTAAACCTCGGCTGCCGGCACGCTGGTTTCGCCCATGGACAGGGCGGTGATGCGGTAGTGAGTGGACATGGCGAAAGGGAAAACGACTGGCTCAGAGCTGGGCATTCCAGCCGCCATCGACGGTCACGGTCGCGCCGGTGACGTAATCTGAGGAGGCCGCGCAAAAAAACCGCAGGGCCGACGCGAGATCCTCCGGCCGGCCCAGCCGGCCGCGCGGACAGTTCTTCAGCCACGCGCCGACGGCCGCAGTGTCCCGGGAAGCCTCGTCATTGATGTCGGTATGAATCCACCCCGGCGCGATGCAGTTGACCGTGATCGCGTGGGGCGCCAGCTCGATGGCCATGCCCTGCGCGAGCAGGGCCAGCCCGCCCTTGGTGGCGCAATAGTGGGTCTGCGTGGCATTCGAGCGGAACGCGCCGACGCTCGTGGTGAAAACGATGCGGCCGCCCGTGCCCTGGGCGACCATGAGCCGGGCCGCCTCCTGCCCGACATAAAACCCGGCATCCAGATTGACGGCGGCGTGCCGCCGCCAGCTCGCGCTCAAGGC
>DAORVZ010000031.1:0-9726 GCA_035434005.1 Lacunisphaera sp. | reverse complement strand
CAACGACCGACTTGAGCCGCTCATTGAACAGCTCGGGCAGCGGCGCGGCGGCGGCGGCGACGGCGAAGGCGAAGGCGAGGAAGAGATGACTACGACGGAAAAAACTCATGGCTTGATGACGTAAAGGGAGATGCGGCGATTGCGCTGGGCCTCGACCAGCTGCGGCTCGGGCGCAGCCTCGTAGGCTTCGTAGAGCGCCTTCAACTGGGCGAGTTCCGCGATGGTGTTGCTTCCGACCTTCGTAATGATGTCGCCGCGCGCGAGTCCGGCCTCGGCGGCGGGGTAACCGGGCTGCACGCCCAGGACGACCACGCCGGTCGCGTCGGTCAGCTGGTTTTCGCGGGCGTAAGCACGCGAAACCTTGCGCACGGTGAGACCCCATTTTTCGAAGGCCCACTCCTCGCCCACCCGGCTCTCGAGTTTCTCGGTGACCGCCCTGTGTTCGACAACCTGATCGCCGCGCTTGACGCCGACCTTCACGGCCGACCCGACGGACAGACTGGCGATGGATTGCTGAATGGGCGGCAGCTGCTCGGGAAAACGCCCGTCGACCTTGCGTCCATTGAGCGTGAGCACCACGTCACCAGCGCGCAGACCGGCCTTCGCGGCGGGCGAACCTACGTCGACATTGGCGACCAGCACGCCGGTGTTGGCGCTGAGCGCGTAGAACCGCTCGAGGTCCTGCAACTCACGAAAACCGATGCCGGCGTAGCTGCGGGTCACGGCGCCCTCCTTCACCAGGGTCGCAGCAACCGTGCGAGCCACCATGGCCGGGATGGCGAAGCCCAGGTTGTCCGCGCCGACGTAGCCGCGCGAGTTGATGCCGACGACCTTGCCGTCCTCGGTGACGAGCGGGCCGCCGCTGTTGCCAGGATTGATCGCAGCGTCGGTCTGGAGCCAGGTGTTGAAGGCGCCGGTCTCGTAACCGTTCACGCCGCGGCTGTCTTCGAAGTAGCGGTTGTTGTTGGAAATGATGCCGCGCGTGACGGTGCGCGTCAGGCCGTGTGGCGTGCCGACGGCAAACACCGTCTGGCCGACGAACAGATCGTCGGAGTCGCCGAAATCAGCCGTGGCGAACGCGAGCTTGCGGCGCTTGACTGCGTCGAGGTCGATGCGCAGCAGCGCGAGGTCGGTCCAATGATCCCAGCCGACCAGCTTGGCGTTGACGCGCTCCAGGCTGGCGAGGGTGACGGAAATCTCGACGGCTTGCGGGCTCACGACATGGGCGTTGGTCAGCACTAGGCCGTCATTCGAGATGATGACCCCGGAGCCGACGCCACCGGTGATGCGCTTGGCGCCGTCGGTGAACTCAATTTCCCGGACATCGATGCGGACGACGGCGTCGAGCAAGCGGTTGAAGCCCCGGCTCATGGCCGCCTCGGCGGAGGCCGTCAGGCCCAGGAAAACGAGGGCAACTGCGGCCAGACGGGCGGTGATTGACGGAGGAAGGGAATGTCTCAATGTGGCGGGTTTTAACAATCGATGGCTACCAACTGCAAAGACTACGACTTTCTCCAGATCGAGCCGCATTGGCAATCTTTCTGGGAGAAAACCAAGGCATTTAAGGCCGAGAATGGCTCGACCAAGCCGAAATACTACGTGCTGGACATGTTCCCCTACCCATCCGGGTCCGGGCTGCACATCGGCCATCCGGAGGGCTACACCGCCACCGACATCCTGGCCCGCTACAAGCGCGCCAAGGGCTTCAACGTCCTCCACCCGATCGGCTGGGATGCCTTCGGCCTGCCCGCCGAGCAGCACGCGGTAAAGACCGGCACGCACCCGGCCGCCAACACCCAGAACAACATCACGAACTTCCGCCGCCAGATCAAGGCGCTGGGCTTTTCCTACGACTGGGACCGCGAGGTCGACACGACAGACCCGAAATACTTCCGGTGGACGCAATGGATTTTCCTCCAGCTCTTCAAGAAGGGCCTGGCCTACGTCGATGAGCGCCCCGTCTGGTGGTGCCCGGAACTCCGCACGGTCCTCGCCAACGAGGAGATCGTCGACGGCAAATCCGAGGTCGGTGGCTTCCCCGTCGAGCGCCGCAATCTCCGCCAGTGGGTGCTGCGCATCACGGCCTATGCCGAGCAATTGATCGACGGACTCAAGGGCGTCGACTGGCCCGACTCGACCAAGCGCATGCAGGAGGCCTGGATCGGCCGCAGCGAGGGCGCCGAAGTGCTCTTCAAGCTCGAGGATCCCAAGCTCGGCGATCTGAAAATCTTCACCACGCGGCCCGACACACTCTTCGGCGCCACCTACATGGTCGTGGCCCCCGAGCATCCGCTCGTGCCCGCGCTCACGAGGCCCGAGCAACGCGATGCGGTAGAGGCCTACCGCAAGAAGGCCGCGAGCAAAAGCGACCTCGAGCGCACCGACCTCGCCAAGGACAAGAGCGGCGTGTTCTCCGGCAGCTACGCCATCAACCCCATCAATGACGCGCGCATACCCGTCTGGATTGCCGACTACGTCCTCATGGGTTACGGCACCGGCGCCATCATGGCCGTGCCCGCGCACGACGAGCGCGACTGGGAGTTTGCCCAACTCTACAATCTGCCCACTCCGCGCGTCATCGCGGCGGCGGACGACTCGGACAAGTTGCCCTACGTTGGTGATGGCAAGGTCATCAATTCCCCGGGCTACGACGGGCTGAGCTGGCTCGAGGCGAAGAAAAAAATCACCGCCGACCTCGCCGCCCGTGGCCTCGGCAAGGGCACGGTCAACTACAAGCTCCGAGACTGGCTCTTCTCGCGCCAGCGCTATTGGGGCGAGCCCTTTCCCATCGTGTGGGTCACCGAAGCCGATTACCGCCGCGCCGCGACCGTCCGCCAGGATCTGCCCGCACAGCCCGTCACCTTCGCAGAAAACGGCGTCACGCATTACGCGCTGCCGCTGCCTGACGTCGCGCTGCCGCTCGTGTTGCCCGACGTGCAGTCCTATCTGCCGAGCGGCACGGGCGAAAGCCCGCTCGCCAACGAGACCACATGGCTTGAAATCTGGTTCGAGGTCACGACCGGCGCCTCCGTGCCCGCCACCCAGCCGAAACCCGCCGGCGATGCCTGGATCCGCGCCCGCCGCGAGACCAACACCATGCCGCAATGGGCCGGCTCGTGCTGGTATTACCTGCGTTTCCTCGACCCGCAAAACGCGGGCGCCATCGCCAGCCCCGAGGCTCTGAAATATTGGGGTGTGCCCGATCTCTACGTTGGCGGCGCCGAGCACGCCGTGCTGCACCTGCTCTACGCCCGCTTCTGGCACAAGGTGCTGTTCGACCTCGGCGTCGTGCCGCAGGCCGAGCCCTTTCAGAAACTTTTCCACCAAGGTATCATCCTCGGCGAGGACGGCGTGAAGATGTCCAAGAGTCGCGGCAACGTCGTGAACCCGGACGACATCATCAGCGCTTACGGCACCGATTCGCTGCGCCTATACCTCATGTTCCTCGGGCCGCTCGAGGCCATGAAACCCTGGAACACCAAGGGCATCGAGGGCGTGCACCGCTTCCTGAAGAAGATCTGGCGCGAGTGTCTCACGGTGGAAGGCACGGTCAACCCGCGCATCGCCGCCACCGGCGCGCTCACTCCCGACACGGAGAAGCTGCTGCACGAGACAATCAAGAAGGTTGGTGACGACATCGAGGGCCTGCGCTTCAACACCGCCATCTCGCAGATGATGATCCTCGTGAACGCCCTGCAGAAGGAACCCGCCCTGCCGCGCTCCGCCATGCTGGATCTGCTCCGCCTGCTCGCGCCGTTCGCCCCGCATATCGCCGAGGAACTTTGGGAGCGGCTGGGTGAATCACGCCCCGTCATGACCACCGACTGGCCTTCCTTCGATCTGGCCAAGCTGGTCGCGAGCACCTTTACCATGGTCATTCAGGTGAATGGAAAGCACCGCGGTGATATCACCTGCGAGATCGACACACCGGAGGCTGAAATGGTCGCTTTGGCAGCGGCCAACCCCAAGGTGGCCCCCCACCTCGCAGACAAACCCATCAAGCGAATTATCCACATCAAGGGACGATTAATTAACTTGTTAGTCTAACACAGGATAAGAATCTTCCGTGAAACATATTTACTATCTCCTTGCAGTGGGTGTAATACCCTAGTTTCATTCGGGATAACATCCAGATGGTGTTCGCCAAACGGCCCAAGCTTGTTAATCCAAAAACTCATCGGCCATGAAAAGTAATTTCTCCCGCCTGATCCTCCTCGCACTCACCGCGCTCCTCGTGGCGACCCCAAGCTCATTTGCTCAACGTCAGCTTGGAAAGAAAAAGGGGCCCACCAGCAAAATCTACCTGGCTGAGGCCATTGGGGACAGCCAGATTGAGACCGGCGAAAAAATTTATACCGCCAAACAAGCCACCGCTTTTGACGCCCCTGGCACAGTCATCGTGACCAAGGCGGGAGCCCACAACGCCTACGTCTATTCCAACGGCACGGGCATGTTTGTCGATGAGAGCACCCGGGTGGAAATCGACCGCTTTGTGCAGGAGCCATTCCAGCCTAACCGGCAGACGGCTGCAGAGGCGCCCTATGAGCCCTCGATCTCCCAGTCCGAGGTTCATGTGGCACACGGTGCCGTGGGTATTTGCACCAGCCAGTTGGTTTCCGGAAGTTCCATGCTCTACACCACTCCGCAAGCCTCGATGAATATCCGCGGTGGCAAAGTCTCGATCCAAACCAACGCGGACGAGACGATTATCGACCTGCTGGATGGCGACCTCACCGTGCGCGGTGGCAGCAAGGATGTGGGCGGACAGATACTCCGCCCGGGCGAGCGGGCGGTGATCCGGGCCGCCGCCGGGAACCGTGCCCCAACCATCACCATCAGCCGGATACCGCAGGAGGACATTAACGCCTCGGATGCGCGGGTCACCGTCGCTTGCAACGCGAGGAAAACGGTCACCTTCGACATCATTGAAAAGAAGGCCGAAGTCGGCCTCGACTCTTCCGGCGACCTCCCCACCGATGGCGGGGACGGCGGCGGATCGGAGATTATTGTCAAACCGACTGTCCCCGCGGAACCGCCGATCAACATTGCCATCAGCCCTGACCGCCTACCGGGCACCTAACCCCCCGTCATCTGTCGTGATTTTCACCCGATTCGCCAAAATCGTCCTATTCGCCTTCGGTGCGCTGCTGATCAGCCAGACTCCTGCTCATGCCCTGATCAATGTTGATGGTTCCCGCAACCAACTGTTTGTCTTCGGCAGCGTCACCTTCGGCTACGATTCCAATATATTCTCGGATGCCACGGATCGCGGTGGCTACGTGGCCAGCGGCGCCGTGGGGCTGGAACTGAAGCGCCGCGCCGGCGTGATTGCGGTCAATACCACCGCCACGCTCAGCTACTCCGACTACGGAAGGTTTTCGGATCAGAACTCCTTCGACCCCAGCTTCCGGCTGGAACTCAACAAAACCTCAGGTCGCACCACAGGGGCTTTCACTGTGAGCGCCTATCGGGAAAGCCGGGCCGACAGTTTCGTCAATCTGCGCACCAATTCCTGGAACTTCCCTGTCGGCCTCAGCATCAAATACCCTGTCAACGACAAGTATTACTTCACCTCCCAAACCGGCTATCTGCGCCGCCGCTACGTGGAGTCCGCCACGCTGGCCAACTATCTGGACTACACCCAGGCATTCGACATCTTCTACGTTTACACCTCCAAACTCGACCTGGTTGGCGGGTATCGCATTCGTGTTTCACAGACATCCATAGGCAACGACACGGTCGACCACTGGTTCAATGTCGGGGCCACTGGCGGACTGTTCGCCAAACTGAATGGCACCGTGCGCCTCGGCTACCAGATCCGGGATATCAGCCACGCCCAGAGTTTTACCCACATCAATGCCTTGGCCGCACTCGGCTGGCCAGTTACCCGCAAACTCAACCTGACTGGCACGCTCACCCGCGATTTCAACACCATTGCCACCGGCGTCTCAGTCGACTCCACCACCGCAAGCCTCCGCGCCAACTACGCCATCAACCGCCAATTCGAGATCCTTGCCGGGGTGTCTTACGGCCGAATCACCTTCCTGGGCACTCCCCCGCCAGCCCGCCGCGACACCTTCTTCAGCTGGGATGCTGGTCTCCGCTACAAACTGAACGAGCACTTTCAAGCCGGCGTCACCTACACCTACTTTCACAACTGGTCGACGTTCGCTTTCTCTGACTTTACCCGGAACGGCGTTTCCTTCGACATCGCCAGTCGTTTCTAAAATTTTCTCATGCGCTCCGTCATACTGCTCCCCGTCCTCATCGTCGCCCTGCTGCTCTCTTCCAGCCTGACTGCCCATGGCCAAGACACCGACAAAGCAGGCAAGAAAAACTACGTTCACACCCTCGGCCTCGCCGACCGCGTCCGCATTGTTGTCTATCAGGAAGATGACCTCACCAGCCTGACGCGGATTGATGCCCGTGGCCGCGTCAACATGCCCCTGCTTGGCGAGATTGTCATTGGCGGACTCACCGTCATCGAGGCTCAGGCGGTCATAGAAAATGCCTACAAAGATGGCCGCTTTTTGCGCAAACCCCAAGTCACCATCAGTGTCGAGGAATATGCCCCCCGCGAAGTATCCATCTCGGGTGCCATCCGCAATCCCTCCCGCTATGCACTGCCGATCGAGTCCACCCTGACGGTCGTTGAACTCGTCACCAAGGCTGGAGGCATCACCGACATCGGCAAGGGCACCGCCGTCACCGTCACGCGCCTCCTCCCCGATGGCACCAAGAAAGTATTTACCGTCGATGTGGACAGTGTCATCAAGGGCAAGAAGGACACCAAGTCCGACGACAGCTCCCTGGTGCTTCTGCCGGGCGACAACGTCTATGTGCCCGAGCGCCTGATCTGATCCATGTCCGCCCTCGACCCGCTCCCCTCGACCGCCCCCGCCAAACCCGCCGGGCAGTCCCTGCACGGGAATGACAGCCAGGTCGCGGAGCGGCGCTCGCTGCGCGATTATTATATCATCCTGAGGGAGCGACTCTGGATCGCCCTGCCCGTGGCCCTGCTGGTCGCCCTCTCTTTCGGCTATTACAAGGCGCAGGAGACGCCGATGTATTCCAGCACGGCCAGTATGCAGTTCGAGCGGCCCGAGCGGGTCGTGCAAAACGAGCAGGTGGTGGACACCGCCGTGCGCTCGGATATCGACCTGAACACCTACCTCCAGATTCTGACCAGCGCGCGCCTGCGCACCATGGTGGCCCAATCCCTGACCCCCGATGAGATCAAGATACTGCAGCGCCCGTATCTCGCCGAGCTTCAGCCCGGCGCCAATCCCCCGCCCATCGGCGGCATCCTGGGCAACCTGACTCGCGAGTCCATCCGCCTCAGCTACCTCATCACCATCACCGTCACCCACCGGGATCCCGAGGCCGCCAGCCTCCTAGCCAATCGATATGTTGACCAGTTCATGCGCTACCTCATGGAAAACGTCGGCGGCAAGAATGAGTTCGCCGTGGACTACCTCAAGAGTCGCTCGCGGGAACTACAGCAGGAATCCGAGGCCGCCGAAGCCAAGCTGCAGGACTATCGCCGCAAGCACAACCTGGTCTCCCTTGACAACAGCATGAACATCGTCGGCGAGCGCCTTCGCACGGTGAATGCCATGCTCACCACCGCCCGCCTCGGCCGCCTCGATATCGAGACCCTGCTCAGCCAGATTGAGAAAATGCAACGGGACAACCCCGCCAACCTCCTAGAAATCGGCTACATATCCGGCTACGGGACTATCTCACATTTGAAATCCCAGTTGGCGGACTTGAACAAGTCCCAGTCCATTCTCAGCGAGCGCTATTTGGAGCGGCACCCCAAGATGGTCGAACTGGCCAACTCCATCGACATCGTCACCGCCCAGATCAACCAGAACATCACGCAATCCATCTCGGATCTGCGCACGCAATACGCGAAGGCCCAGGACACCGAGGCCTCCTACATCAAGGAATACCAGGCCGCGGAGAAGGACAACCTCCGCCTCGGCGACCTCTCCGTTGATTTCAAGAGCTTAGAAAATCAGGCCACCGTCGCGAAGAACAACTACCTGGAGATACTTAACCGCCTCAATCAGGTCACCACCTCGAAGAACCTCGAGAACATCCCCGTCAAGCCCCTCGACCGGGCGCAAATCCCCGGCAGCCCCTACACCCCGGTGCTCCGCAATATCATCAAAACCAGCTTTTTTCTGGGCGTCGTCGTATTTGCCGGTGTCGCCATCGGCCTCAGTTTTCTCGACGACCGCGTCAAGAGTGCCTGGGACATCGAGGGATTCATCGGGGCCCACCTGCTCGGCATCATCCCCGAACTCGCCGACGTGCCCGACACCGAGAAGCATTCCTTGGTCAACAGTAACCGCACCTCGCCAGGATCCGAGGCCTTCCTAAGTGTTTACAGCGCGGTCAAAATCCAGTCGAAGCTCGACTTCCCCAAGGCTGTCCTCGTCACCAGCACCATTCCCGGCGAAGGCAAGACGATGATCAGCTGCAACCTCGCCGCCTCGTTTGCCCGCCACGGCAAGAAAGTGTTGCTCATGGACTGCGACATGCGCCGCCCGATGCTGCACCGGCATTTCAAGCTCACCAACGAGGCCGGACTCATCGCTTGGTTCGAGGCCGGCGCCAAGATCCCCGCTGATCCCTTTGCTGATGCCGCCCTCGGGTTCACCAAGGTGGACGAGAACCTCTACCTCCTGCGTTCCGGCGGCCGCTCCAAGAGTCCGACCGAACTCCTCGAGACCGCCGTCTTCGGCCAGTTCATCGAGAGCATGAAGCAGCATTTCGACCTGATCGTCGTCGACTCGCCGCCGATGGGCGCCGTCACCGACTCGCTCCTCATCGCCGAGCGCACCGACGAGGTCATATACGTCTGCCGTTTCAACCGGGCCTATCGGAAACACATCCGTCTTTACATCAAACAACTCCGGGAGAGCAAAAACGAGCTGCTCGGCATCGTGCTCAACGGCCTCTCCGCCCGGCGGATCGAGTATTACAGCAATTACCGCTACTACCGGAGCTACAAGAAATACTACGGCTCGCAGTCCTAGCCTCTCACCGCCGCGCCCCAGGCGCGGCTTTTTGTTTGTAGGAGCCTGCTTGCAGGCGACCGGCCGGCCCGGCAACCTCCCACCCGATGCCTTCCGCCTTCCTGCCCAAGGATTTTGATGCCAAGCGCCCCGTCGCCCTCATCGCTGGCCGCGGCAGCTATCCGGTCATCACCGCCGCTGCCATCCGCTCATCCGGCGTGCCACTGCGGCTTATCGCCATGGACGACGAGACCGAACCGTCCCTCATCGCCAGTTTTCCCGAAAGCGAACGCGTCACTCTGAACGTCGGCCAGGTCGGCAAGATGCTCGACACCCTCAAGGCCTTCGGTGCCGGCTACGCCCTCATGGCCGGGCAGGTGAAACCCAAGAAGCTCTTTCACGGGCTGGTGCCCGACCTCAAGGCAGCCTCCATCCTCTTTTCCCTCAAGCGCCGCAATGCCGAGACCATCTTTGGCGCGATCGCCAGCGAGATCGAGAAGCTCGGAGTCACCCTGCTCGACGCCCGCGCCTTCATCGACGACCAACTCGCCACCCTTGGCGCCATGGCTGGCAGGCTCGGCATAGACGATGAATACGTGCAGCACGGCATCACCATCGCCCGTGAAATGGCCCGGCTCGACATCGGTCAGGGCTGTGTCGTCCGCAAGGGCACCGTCCTCGCCGTCGAGGCCTTCGCCCG
>DAORVZ010000030.1:0-9794 GCA_035434005.1 Lacunisphaera sp. | reverse complement strand
TTCGCCCGCTGGCTCGCGTCGAACCCGCTCGTCACCGTCAGCGGCCCGGCCAACCCGCGGGATCCGAACCATGCCATCGCCGCCCGGCTCTCCTACCTCGGGCTGCCCGCGCCGCTCTTCACGATCAACTTCGAGGCGGCCAAGGTCACCCGCGTCACGCTCGAACGCTTCTTCGATTCGCTGGCGCCGATGTTCGGCCACATGGTGTCGCTCGGCCAGAGCAACACGCTCGTGCTCTGCCCCGCGCTGACCTCGCACTCCGAGCTCAGCGCCGAGGCGCTCAAGGAGGCCGGCATCACCGGCACCACCATCCGCATCGCCATCGGCGATGAGTCGCCCCGCGAGCTCATCGGCGATTTCCTCGCCGCCGCCCGCGCGATCGACGACCAGATCCCCGGCTTCAGCAAGAAGTTCATGGGCGGCCCCGAACTCGACCGCATGGTCGACGAAGTCTACGCCGATGTGCACCGCCGCCACGCGGCCGCCCAGCCGCGCTTCGCGGATTGCGTGAAGTAAGTTTTTGACTGAGGGTCGGGCGGTGAGCCTCCTGCCCCGCCCGACCCTTGCTTTGCTCTGCCTGCTCGCGGCCGGCCCAACCGCCTGGACGGCGGAACCGGCCGGCACGATTGAGACGCGCAGCTTCGCGTCGGCGATCCTGGCGCATGAGATCACCTACCATCTTTACCTGCCGCCGGGTTATGCGGCGGCGGCCACGCGTTATCCCGTGCTTTACCTCCTGCATGGCCGCGGGGACAAGATGGCGGCCTGGACCACCATCAAACCCGACCTCGACCGGCTGATCAACGCCGGGTGGATTCCCCCGGTGATCGCCATCATGCCCGACGCACCCGCCAGCCGGCGGGCGGGTTACTATATTGACTCGCAATTCACCGGCTCGGATCAGCCCAAGCTGCCGGCCGGCGAACCAATCGAGAGCGCCTTCACCAAGGATCTGGTCGCGCATGTCGATACCACTTATCCGACCAACCCGGATCGCCTCAGCCGGATCGTCGCCGGTTATTCCATGGGGGGCTACGGGGCGCTGCGCTACTCGCTGGCACACCCGGAGCTGTTCGGGGCCGCCATCGTGCTCAGCCCCGCGGTGTATTTCCCGCTGCCCCCGCCGGATTCCAGCACCCGCGAATTCGGCGCCTTCGGCAACGGGGCCAGGATTTTCGACCCAGAGATTTACATGGCTAAAAATTATCCCGCGCTGCTCGCTCCGTTTTCCGCCCGCGGACTCCCCCTGGTCATGTTCATTGCCGTGGGCGACGACGAACAGGCTCTGGCCGATCCCACGCAGGCGGGCCACGACCTCGATTACGAGGCCCACACCCTCTACAACAAGGTGCGGCGCGTGCCGCTGATTACGGCCCAACTGCGGGTCGTCGACGGTCCACACAACTGGGCCACCTGGCGGCCGACCTTTGTGGAGGGCGCGGAATACATCTTCGCGCAACTCCGGGCCCGACGCTGATCAGGCCGGCACGGCGGCTTTCTTTCGCTTCGGAGTAAGAATGGTGAGCCCTTCGATCTGATCCTCGGGCGGCGGCGGGAAGAGATAACTTGCCGCATAGCCGACCACGATCGACACCGAGATGGAAACCGCGAGATAGAGGAACGGATGCACCAGGCTCGCCCACCAGACCGCAAAGGTGACGACGAAGCTGACGATCATGCCGATGATCACACCCTGCCAGTTCGCGCGGCGCGTGAACATGCCCAGCGTATAGGCCCCGCCAAAGGAGCCGCCGAACAGGCCGACCAGCTCGATCGAGGTGTCCAGGAATGAGTTGATGCTGAAGCGGGAGAGCAGGATGGCCAGGCCGATGCCGATGAGGCCCGCGATCACCGTGACCCATTCCGCCAGCTTGATACTGAAGGCCTGGTCCGGCTTCTTCGCGATTTTCTCGTAGAAATCCACGGAGACCATGGTGGAGACGCTGTTCAGGATGCTGGAGCTCGTGCCCATGGCGGCGGAAAATAGCCCGGCGATCATCAACCCGGTGACACCGACGGGCAGCTCCGCCGCGATGAAGAGCGGGAAGGTCGCGTCCACCGGCAGCAGCGGATTCATGCGCTCGGGGTGGGTGTGATAGAATACATAGAGGCCGGTGCCGATGAAGTAGAAAAGCGCGCTGGCCGGGATGACCACGACCGCGTAAACCCAGACCGAGCGGCTGGCCTCCTTCTCCGACTTCGTGGTGAATACGCGCTGCATCAGGATCTGGTCCTTCGGAAAGGTCAGCACCGTCTCGAGCAGCGTGAGAAAGATGAAGCACCACACCGTCGCCTTGGTGAGGTCGAAGCTCCAGTCGAACATCCGCAGTTTGTCGTCGGCCTGCGCGATCTGCACGAACTCGGTCATGCCGCCCTTGAGCTTGGAGGCAATGAAGCCCACGGCAAAGACCAGGCCGCCGACCTTCACGATCACCTGGGCCAGGTCCGTCCAGATCACCGCCCGCATGCCGCCGAGCGCCGTGTAGCCGATGGTGACCAGTCCCATGATCAGGATGCTCCAGATCACGTCCAACCCGGTGATGGTGGCGATGGCGAGGGACGGCAGGAACAGGATCACGCTCAGCCGCCCGCCCATGTGCATGACAATGCAAAACGCGCTGGCCGCGATCCGGACCGACCGGTGGAACCGCTGGTCGAGGTAGGTGAAAACCGACATCAGCTCCAGCCGCCGCAGCAAGGGCACGATCCAGATCGCCACAAACACCAGGCCCAGCGCCCCGAGCAGGTTGCCCACCAGATACTGCCAGTTCGTCGCGAACGCCTTCGCGGTGGTGGCGATGTAGCCGATGGAACTCGAGTTGGTGGCGTAGAGGCTGATGCCCGCGGCCCAAAACGGTATCGTCCGGCTGCCCACGAAAAACGATGCGGTCGATTTCTTCTCCTCCTGCCGGTAACAATAAACCCCGATGCCGGCGATCAGGCCCAGGTAGAGGACAATCATCACCCAATCGAGCGGCCGGAGGAGCTGCTTGGTCGGCACCAGCTCGGCCAGGCTCAGGGCCAGGCTCCCGGCGAAGTCCTGCGCCAGCAGGAAGCCGTTGCCCCAGGGCGCACCCGGCCGCAGCCCGCGGGCGTCGATCCCGCCCAGTTCGGCCCACACCCGGGTGATGCCATAAAAACTCACCAGGCGCTGCCCGGCTGCGTCGCCGACCACCCCGATCAAGTGGGCCTGCCCCGTGGCCCGGATGGCGCCCGGCACTAGCTTCCCCGGCAACCGCGAAACCTCCATCCAGTCTTGGGTCGGCGACCAGCGGTAGAGTCGCTGGCCGGTGTCTTCCGCCGGGGTGACCACCGCATAAAGCGAGTCCTGCTGGGCGACGAGCGCCTCGACCCGGCCGGCCGGCGCGGGGCAGCCGGCATGATGCCGCCAGCCGGACGTGGCTTCGCTCAGAGCCAGGGTGTAAAGCTGCGCGACGCCGGTGGCGTCCACGCCATGCACAAAGAGCCGGGTGTCCTTGACCGCGCCGAGCGCGGATTGCAGCGGCGCGGGCAGCGTCGGCAAATCCCGTGATGAGAGCTGGCCGTTGGCCAGCAGGAGTTGCCACACCCGCTGGACCGGATCCGACGATTTCTCGGCGAAGAAGGCAAAGGCCGTGCGCCCGTCGCCAAAGACCGCGGTTAGCGCTCCCTCCGGCTGCCAAAGCTGCTCCCGCCATCCGCCAGCCCCGTCCTGCGCCCACACCCGCTCCCCGGCGAGGACCAGCGGCGCACCATCGATCACAGCCACCTGTCCGTCCGCTCCGGCCGGAACCTGGCCCTGGGCGGTGACGCGCACCGGCAGAAGCGGGGCGGCGTCGAGCAACACGGCCAAGCCCAGTGCTGCCAGCGCGACGGCGGCCTTTCTCGGGAAGCGGAACGGGGCGGAGAGAATCATGGCACGATAAGTGGCGGCCGGCGGCCCGTCACGGCAAAGTTAGGGGAGGCGGGGTTGAGATAACACGCCCGATGCCGGCCGCACCTGGAAGCAGGCCGCGGCGGGCATCGGGCGGACAACACGGGTCACCCGGGGTGACTCAGAATTTTTTCGCGAAGCTGACCGAAATCACGCGGCCGCGGCCCGCGAAATAGTTTTGGAATTGGTCAATCTGCGCCCACGGCAGGATGTAGTATTTGTCGGCCATAAAACCTGGGATGCTCAAGGAACAACGCTAGAACTTGATCGCGTGGGTGACGGAGAATACCCGGCCGCGCCCTGCGAGATCCCCGCCCAAAACCTGCCCCGCTTGGACGTAGGGCAAGATATAGAATTTATTCACGAGATTTTCCACCCCCAAGCTGAAGTCGCCCCACTTCGTGGAATAGCTAGCGGTGAGATGGAACAACGTCAGGCCACGGGTGCTTTCTGCGCCGCCCGCAGGGTTGCCAATGTTCACATCGCGTTTGAACAGCTTGTCCATCTCCAGTGTAACGCTGGCCTTGGGCATGAATTTCCAGGTAGTCGCTAGATTCAATTTATCCGGAGTGATATTCGAGATTCCCAGCTCGCGATTCAGCGGCCCGGTCTCGCCTGTCCGCGTCATGCCTGTGAGGTGAGCATATACTGCAGTGAATTTCAGCGTCTTGGATAGTTTCAACTCCCCAGTAAATTCCAAACCTTTGATATCGACTGGCCGCCGCTGCAGGATGAAATCAAGTGTTTGATTGGGAGGAGTCCCCAGAAGAACGCTAGTCAAAGAGGCGCCAAGCTCCGAGTAGGATTTATAATAGGAGACGCCGAAGCTGCCTTTCTTTCCCTGCCAACTGACCCCCACCTCATTGTTGTCAAAAACGACCGCTTGGAGGTCCAAGATTCCCTCCACGGTCTGGCCTGGCTTGTTCACGTTGCGCAGGGGTATGCCGACGTTGGGCAGCGTGAAGCCCTTGCTGTAGGAACCGAAGGCCGACCAGCCCTGAGGCAACCGCACGATCACGCCCACATTGGGCATGTTTTCCTTGTAGGGCAGCGTCCCTCCCCTCACAAAAGTATTATTGGCGAAGTAGACCGTGGTGTAGTCGTCCACTTGGAGGCTCCCATCCTCATGGCGCACACCGGCGCTGACCGTCACTGGTCCGCGGGCATAAGAAGCCTGCACAAACGGCGCCTTGCTCGTGTAGTTCATCGGTGGCACCCACAACCGGTCGGTGATGGCCAGCCGCTGCTGCGCCGTCTCATACATGTAGTCAAAGCCTGCATTCATTTCCAACCCCTCGACGGCAAAGAGATTTTCACGGCTCCAGTTGCTACGCACGCCTCTCTTCTGGGAATTGATTTCCGATTGCTCGAAAAAGGACTCTATGGGACCATACTGGGGATCCCACTTGTCCACGCCGGCGCGCTCGGCCACGAAACGCATGGCTTGGCTGGCCTTGTAACCAATAATGTTTAGCTTACCGCCGAAGAGCGCGCTGTTATTGTAGGCCAAGATATACTGGCTGAAATCGTTGAACACGGACTTCCCGCCGGGGGGGGGTGCCCCTCTTGGAGGATGAGGTGATGCCCAACGCACTGTTGCCGGGATCTTCGACATAATGCCCCCGGCCTTCGATCTTGAACTTACTGACGGTCAGGGTGAGGCGCTGGCTGTTGTTCTCACCAAAATTATGCCCCGCCTTGATGAACAAGTTTTTTTGATCGGAATCATGGGTGGTGCCGGATCCACTCTGGCCCATCCTCCGACCGTGGGCATCCCAGAATATGCCGCGCTTCAAAAAGGAAGTGCCAAAGATCAGATCGTTGGCGCCTTTCTTGACGGTGTAATTGAGACCGACTTTATAGCCCATGCTGTCTTCGTAGCCCTGCCCGAAAAATTTTGTGCGCAGCGTGGCCTCGCTGCCATCCTTGGTCGGGCTCTTGGAGATGTAGTTGATGATGCCGCCGGCGGCGCCGATGCCTTCCGAAGCCGAGGGTCCGTTGATGACCTCGATCTGGGCCACAATATCCATGTCGGTGAAAGTGCCGTTACGGCTGCCTTCACGCAGAGGCGTGGTTTGGGAAATGCCGTCAAACAGGCGGAGCGCAACCCGTCCGCGCAAATTCTCGCCGGTGTTTTGCAACTGCTGGGTGGCCGGGGAATAACCCGGTATGGTTCGCGCCAGCACTTCAGTTGCGTCTTCCGTGAGGAACTGGGTGTTGGCGACTTCCTCAAAGGAGATCAGCTTGATCGCCCCGGGAATCTGATCGATCGCCTTGGGCGAACGGTAGCCGGTGGTGACCGTGAGTTTCTCCAGCGTGACGACCTCGGAGGAATCTTCTTCCTCCTTGGTCGCCGGCGAGGCCGGGGCGCTGGTCTGGGCGCGGCCGACGACGGCGAGGAGGGTAAACAGCAGCGTGGCAAGCAGCGCTGCGGCGGACTTGGGGCGGGCGTGGTATGTATTCATGGTGCAGGTTAAGCAATCGTTTGCTTTTCGGTATAATTGAACAGGTCAGTCAGGACGCGGTCGTCGTTCAGGCGCGCGGTGGGAAAAGGAGCCGGGGCGATTCCGGGTGAGCGGAAGCAGGGGCGGACATGAGGGGCGGGGCGGACGGCAGGGGTGGCCGGGGGAAGGGTAAAGCAAACGTTTGCACGACGACCATTTTGTTTTTAACCTTGGTGTCAACTTTTTTGTCGCTCTACTCCTACCACCCACCCGCGCCCATGAATTTCCCTTCTGTCGCCCATGTCCAGCTCGCTGGCCCGCTGGGCCGGGCGTTGGCCGCAAGCCAGATCGCGCACTTGGCCCGCTTCATCCAGGACGAGACCAGTCCGCCGATCGCCCTGTTTTGTCCAGAGCACACCCGCCACAACCACGAAGGCGACTGGTATGGCGAACATGCCGGAAAATGGCTTTGCGCCACCGCCCACGCGGTCGAACGCACCGCCGACCCGCAGCTGACCGCCAGCCTGCGCCGGGTCGCCGACTACCTGGTCGGCGTGCAGGAGGCCGACGGCTATCTCGGCACCTACGCACCGGCGCGGCGCTTCACGTGCCGGCAGGTCGCCGGGCCGCGCACCTGGGATGGTGCCCCCGGCCAGCGCACCTGGGATATCTGGGTGCACAGCTATCTTGTGCTCGGGCTGCTTGCGGCGGGCCGGACCCTCGCCCACCCGCCGTATATCGCCGCCGCGCGGAAGATTGGCGACCTGTGCTGGCAGACCCTCTCCACCGGCGGCATCGACATCACGACCCTCGGCAACCATCACGGCCTCTCCGCCACGGTGCTGCTCGACCCGGCCGTGGAGCTCTACCTTGAGACGCACGAGCCGAAATACCTGGAGCTTGCCAAACTCATCGTGCGGCAGGCCAGTGATGCCCCCACCCTCGAGCTGATGGCTCAGGCCATGGCGGGCACCGATGCCGCCTTCATCGCGACCGGCAAGGCCTACCAGTTGTCGTGGAATCTCGTCGGGCTGGCCAAACTGCACCGCGCGACCGGCGAACCGAGCTACCTGCTGGCCGTGGAAAAACTCTGGACCAGCATCCGCCAGTTCCATCTGACGCTGGGCGGCGGTCCCTGGGGCGGCGTGGCGCATCGGTCCCGCGAGGTGTTCAATCCCCCGCACGTTTTCAGCCCCTACGGCTACGTCGAGACCTGCTCCACCTTCTCCTGGATCCAGCTGAACCGCGAGCTGCTCGCGATCACCGGCGACGCCAGGTATGCGGACGAAATCGAGAAATCGGCCTACAACGACTTGCTCGGTGCGCAGGCCCCGGAGGGTGACAACTGGTGCTATTATTCCTTCCCGAACGGCAAACGCGTCTACACGACCTACTGGCGGTGCTGCAAATCGAGCGGCCCCTGGGCTCTCGAGGAATTGCCCCGGGCCGCCTACGGCCTCACCGCTGAAGGCCACGGCGCGATCAACCTCTACGGCCCCGGGGAAGCCACGCTTTCAATTCCCGCGGCCGGCGCCGTCCGGATCCAACAGGTCACGCGCTATCCTTACGAGGGTGACATCCGCATCTTGGTGCGACCCGAACGCGCCGCCCGGTTTACGCTCCTGTTGCGCATACCCGGCTGGGCGGATTCGGCCGTCATCCAGGTCAACGGCCAGACAATCTCCGTCCCCACCCAGGCCAACACCTATGCAGCCGTCGAACGCGACTGGCTGCCCGGTGACGTGGTCACGCTCTCGTTGGCGATGCCCCCGAAACTGCATCGGCAGGTCAACCGGAACATCCAGGAATCCCGGGCGCCGGACGGCTCGCCGGTCTGCCAGGCGGTGCTGCATTTTGATTACGCGGCCATCACCCGCGGGCCGTTGGTCTACGCCACAGGCCTGATCGATGGCTTCAAAATCGAGGAAACCATCCGGCTGCCGGGCCAACCCGAGGCCGCCCTTGAGTTGCTCGACGCGCCCGCCGGCAGCGAGGCCCGCGCCGTGCGGCTCAACCTTGGCGGCAGGCCGCCGATCACCTTCCTGCCCTACGTCGACGCCGGCAGCCGCACCGACGGCGCCTGGCGCCTGACCTGGCTGCAGGTGGCGCCGGATAATCCATCGCCAACATGAAAACCATCCGTCTCCTGTTCTTCTCGCTGTTGCTCGCGCTATCGGCATTCGCTCAAAGTGAGCCCGCCACCCGCACGCTCTACTTCGTCCGCCACGGTGCCTGCGATTACAATGACCCAGACGATAAGACCGGCAATCCCCTGCTCCCACTGGGCCGCGCGCAGGCGGCGTTGGTGGGTGACCGCCTAGCAAGCTTCCCCATCAAATTCTCGTCCGTGACGAGCAGCGAATTTACGCGGGCAAGAGAGACCGGCGATATCATCGCCGCCAAGCTCGGCTTGAACTGCGCGCGCAACGGAATGCTCAATGAATGCACGCCTGCCGCCACAGGCTACCCTTCGAAACCCGAACAGGCCGGCGTCGACGCGCAACTGACCCAAGCCTGGCAGTATTACTCCACTCCGGCAGCCGGCGCGCCCCGCCACGAACTGCTTGCCTGCCACGGCAATGTCATCCGCTGGTTCGTCTGTCGCGCCCTCGGCGTCGACCCCAGGCGGTGGCGGCAGATGGAGATTGCGAACGGTTCCATCACCATCATCGAGATCCGGCCCGGCGGCGTTGTCCGCCTGCTGATGTTCAACGATATCTCCCATGTGCCGGTGACACAGCAAACCTGGACAGGCCAGGGCCCCGCCTGGCCGATGCCCGAACAACCAAAATCCAAGTAACCGGCCTGTCCGCCGAGTGGTGCTCTCATCTGTGTTGTCGGCTCCGTCCCGTGAGCCGCACCCGAAAACGCCGCCGGGCCCCTAGCCCTGAGATCGCAGCGGACGCGTTATGTGCAGGAACCGATCCAACTCCGCCCTTGTGGGCATGGCCGGAGCCGCGCCCGGCTTGGTGATCGACAGCGCGGCCACCGCGGTGCCCAGCCGGGCTGCCGCCACGATGTCCCCCTTGCGGCTGACAAGGCCCGCCGCAAATCCGCCGCAAAAAGCATCGCCCGCCCCGGTGGTGTCCACCACCCGCATACCCCGGTGAGCCGGGATGAAAGCATGCCCGCTCCGCTCCGAGATGAAGCAGCCCTTGCTGCCCAGCGTCACGATCACCGCGCCCACGCCCCATGCCATCAGGGCATCGGCGGCCTGTTCCGCCTCGGCAATGGTCGTCACCGGCAGCCCAGTCAGCGTCTCCGCTTCGGTCTCGTTCGGGGTGATGAAATCGCACAGCGCCAGCATCGCATCGTCCAGCGCCGCCGCCGGGGCCGGGTTCAGGATCGTCGTGACACCGGCGGCGCGGGCGATCTCCAGCCCCCGGCGGGCGGCGGGGATCGGCTGTTCCAACTGGGTCACGAAGACCGCAGCACTG
>DAORVZ010000029.1:0-10037 GCA_035434005.1 Lacunisphaera sp. | reverse complement strand
GGTGATGAACTCCGCCTGAGTCTGAAAAGAAATTTTAACAGGAGGAAACTGAGAGAACGGAGATTTTTTACCCCAAGAACGCCAAGGTAGCGAAGAGTGGAACTACCTTGGCGCCCTTTGCGACCTTGGTGCGAAACCCGGCCTCCTCCGTTAACTCCGTTACCTCCTGTAAACCGCCTTCCGCACATGAATCCCCTCCACCGTTTCATCCGTCCCCTTCGCACCCTCTTCGGCAAAAGCAAACTGGAGCGCGACATGGCCGAGGAAATGCGCTTCCACCTCGAGCAGCGCGCGGCTGACCGGCAGGCCGACGGTCTGGCGCCGGAGGAGGCGCGCTACGCCGCCGAGCGGAAGTTCGGCAATGTCGCCAGCCTCCAGGAGCAAGCCCGCGCGGGCCGCGGCTGGCGGTGGCTGGAGAATCTGCTCCTCGACCTGCGGCTCGGCGTCCGCTCCCTCGCGAAGTCCCCCGGCTTCACACTCATCGCCATTCTCACGCTCGGCCTGGGCATCGGCGCCAACACCTCGATGTTCAGCCTCGTCAACGGGATCATGCTGAAGCCCCTGCCCTACGCCGACGCCGGCCGCCTGCAGCATGTCTATCGCGTCACCGCGCAGCAACCGGAGGGCGGCCACTCGCCCGCCGATTATCTCGACCTGCGGAAGGCGCGCGAGCCCTACGGCGACTTCGCCGCTTTCGCCACCGACCGCGTCAGCCTTTCCGACCAGGGCCGGCCCGCCGAACTCGCCTTCGCCGGCCGCGCCTCCGCCAATCTTTTTGCCCTGCTCGGTGTCACCCCGCAGCTCGGCCGCGACTTCCTGCCGGGCGAGGACACCCCCGGCCGCCACCAGGTCGTCATCCTCAGCCAGCGCACCTGGCGCAACCGCTACGCCGCGGCGCCCGAGATCATCGGCCGCCGCCTCCGCATCGACGGTGAATGGCACGAGGTCGTCGGCGTGCTGCCCGCCTCGTTCAACGACTGGCGGCACCTCGGCAACGTCGACTTCTTCCGGCCCTTTGCCTTCACCCCGGAATTCTCCCGCGACCGCAAGGCGGCCAACCTCCAGCTCTACGGCCGCCCGGGTGCGGGCGTGACTCCGGCGGCCGCAACCGCCTTCGTCGCCGGCTTTGGCGAGCGCCTCGCGCGGGCGCACCCCGCGGAGCACGCCGGAAGCTCCTGGCGCGCCGTGTCTCTGCAATCCACCGCCGCCGGCGACAGCGGCGGCATCATCCTGCCCCTGCTCATCGGGCTTTCGGGCTTTGTGCTGCTCATCGCCTGCTCGAACCTCGCCAACCTGCTGCTCGCCCGGACCATAATCCGCGCGCGCGAGTTCGCCGTGCGCGCCGCCATCGGCGCCACGCGCCTCCAGCTGCTGCGCCCGCTCCTGGTCGAGGCGGGGCTCCTTTCCCTGGCCGGCGGCGCCCTCGCCGTCCTCGTGGCCTACGGCTTCCGCAACTGGGCCGCGCTCCGCTCCACCGGCGACAACGGCGAGTTCGTCTGGTTCGAGGTCGACTGGTCCGTGATGGGCTGGGCCTTCGGGGCGTCGCTGTTCACCGCGGTCGCCTTCGGCCTCGCCCCCGCGCTGTTCGCGCTGCGGCTCGACCTGAACGACACCCTCAAGTCCGGCGCGCGCGGCCAGACCGGCGGCCGCGGCCAGCAACGTTTCCGGCAGCTGCTCATCGTCGGCCAGTTCGCCCTCTCGATGGTGCTCCTCACCGCCGCCGCGCTCTTCATCCGCGGCGTGCACGACCTCCACCACCGTCGCGCGGGCTGGCAATCCGCCCAGCTGGTCACGGGCAGCGTCGCCCTGCCGGCCGGCACCTATGCGGACGCGGAAAAGGTGCACGCCTTCCACCGCCTCGCCGGCGAGCGCCTCGCGGCCCTGCCCGGCGTCGAGACCGTCGCGCTCGGCCGCGCCACCCCGTTTTTCCACTGGACCGACGTGCGCAAGTTCCACGTCGCCGGCCGCACCCGGCCCGCGCCCGGGCAGGAGCCGGCCGCCATGGTCAACAGCATCAGCCCGGATTATCTCGCCGCGTTCGAGATGCGGCTCGTCGCCGGCCGCGCCTTCGGGGAAGGCGACCGCGCCTCCGCACCGCGGGTCTACCTCATCGGCCAGTCCACCGCCCGCGCGTGGTTCGGCGCGGAGGACCCGGTCGGCCGCCGCCTCGCCCAGATCGCCGAGGGCCGCGAGGTTTCCACCGGCGAGATCGTGGGAGTCGTCGCCGATTTCCAAACCGTCGATCCGGATCCCAACCAGGTCGTGCATCACGTCTACCAGCCGCTGGCCCAGGAAGCCACGCGGGGCATCGAGTTCGCGGTGCGCGCCGCCCCCGGTATCGCGCCCGCCACCCTGGTGTCCGCGATCCGCGACGCCTTCGTCGCGCTCGACCCCGATCTCCCCGTGCGCCGCCTGCAACCCGCCGACCGCAACATCGACCGCGCGCTCTACCAACTCGGCGTGTTGCGCGACATGCTCGGCGCCTTCGGCGGGCTCGGCCTCGCGCTGGCCTCGCTGGGCATCTACGGCGTCATCGCCCGCACGACCGCGCAGCGCAGCGGCGAGTTCGCCATCCGCCTCGCCCTCGGGGCCGGCCGGCGCGACATCACCCGGCTCGTCTTCGGCCCGGGCCTGCGGCAGGCGCTGGCCGGTGCCCTGCTCGGGTTGATCGGGGCCTACGGCGCCACCCAGGTCATCGCCTCCGCCTTCCCCGGCATCCGCACCAACAATCCCGCCGTGCTCGCCGTCACCACGTTGATCCTGGTCATCGTCGCCCTGCTGGCCTGCTGGCTTCCCGCCCGCCGCGCCGGCAGGATCGACGCCATCGCGGCCCTGCGGGCGGAATGAGCCGGCGCCGCTCCGGCCGCTTTGCCGGGTTGAGTTTTGCCCCGCGCCTGCTTTGCTCCGCGCCATGTTGAAACGCCTCCTTACCCTCGGGCTGGCCCTGGTGTTCGCCGCGACTGCGGTCACCGCCGTCGAACCGACGAACCTATCCACGGCCAAGCAGCAGGTCGGCCTCTATGTCGCCTCCGGCGAATACGGCCGCGAAGTCGCCCGCGTCGCCGCCGAGGCCAACCAATATCTCATCCGGCGCATCCCCAAGGGCGTCCCGAAGAGCGCCAAGCACAGCAACAAGCTCGCCGTGGTGTTCGACATCGACGAGACCACCCTCAGCAACGCCCGCCACATCCAGGCCAACGACTACGGCTACCTCCCGAAGATCTGGGACGCCTGGGTGGCCGAGGGCCAGGCCACGGCCATCTACCCCGTGCAGGCCGTCTACAACACCGCCGTCAACGCCAAGGTCGACGTGTTCTTCATCACCGGCCGCTCGCCCGACGGCGCTGCCGCCACCGAGCGCAACCTGCACCAGGTCGGCTACGAGACTTGGACACGCATTTTCTACAAGCCCGCCGGCTTCGCCGAGTCCGCCCGCGCCTTCAAGATCGCCACGCGCCGCCAGCTCGCCGCCGAGGGCTACCTCATCATCGCCAACGTGGGCGACCAGAACAGCGACCTCCTCGGCGGCTACGCCGAGAAGGTATTCAAGCTGCCGAATCCGTTCTACCTCGTAAACTAGGCCACCCCGTTAGGCTTCTACGTTCACGGGAGACAGCCCCTTCGCCTTACTTCGCCGGAGCGGCGGGGGCCGTCGGCGCGTCCACTGCGGCGCGCTCCGTCCAGAAATACTGTGCGTGCCCGGCGGGATCCGGATGCTTGGTGGCGTCCCAGCGGATCCAGGCGGCCGCCCCGGCGAGCAGCAGGAGGAGCACCCAGAAGATCACGCGGCGTTTCCGAGCGGCGGCCGCCTTGTCCTCGTAGGGATCCTCCAGCGAGAGCTTCGCGCCGGGCGGCTTGACGGCGAGATCGGTCAGCGCGGTGCCGAAGGGGATGTTGATCCGCACGCGCCCGTTCACCGCCCAGCCATTGCCCTCGAGGAGCGGGCCGAGGGTGCGCTGGCGGAGCTTGAGCCACGCGATGATCATCGACGGCGTGGAGATGACGAGCACCAGCCCGAGCAGCACGAGCGGATACTGCCAGGGCTTCAGCTGGAAGACGTAGCCGAGAATCAGGGTGATCGCGGTGATCGCGCCGGAAATCGCCACGCCGATCGCGGCGACCGCGCCCACATCCACCTTCTTCGGCGGCTCCGCCGGCTTGGCCTTGTCGGCCTGGGCGGCGGCCTCCGCCGTGGCGGCGAGGCGGGCGCTGGAGGCGGCCTCGGCGGCGGCGGCGCGCTTGGCCACCTGCTCCTCGATCATCCGGAGGAATTTCTTGTAGGGCGACCAGAACGCCTGCCGGATGCTGATCGGGTTGTCCACGATGCTGGCGATGGTCGCGTCCCAATCGCGCCCCGCGCGATCGTAGAACACCCCGTTGCGGCCGACAAAGAGGTAGTCGCTGTCGCCCTGCGTGAAGCAGGCCGCGATCTTCATTGCGGCGCCGCCGGGGCGCCGGCAGTCCACGTAGGCGATGTAGGCCTTGCTCATCGCGGCCAGCGGGTTGGCCCCATCCACGCGGATGCATAGCTCGGTGCTGCGGCTGTCGAGGTAAAGCGTGCCGGCCTGGAAGACGGCCCACTTGTCGCGCGAGTAGAAGTCGGCAAAATTCACGAAATTGTGCAACAGCGTGCGCAGGTCGCGGTGGTAGTGGGTGAGCTGGTTGACGTCGGTGATCGCCTTGAACTGCGGTTCGAGCGCCTTGTCCTGCGTGATGAGGTCGGCGAGCATCGGGCGGCCCTGGCCGGCGAGGATGGCCTTGATGCGCGGCAGCCCGAGTTTCTCCACGGTGCGGCCGGCCTTGCCGCCGAGCCAGGTCTCGTAGGCTGAGAATTTGGCGTTGAGCGCGGCCCACTCGGCCGGCGTGAGCGTGGTTTTGGCCGCCCCATGCACCGGGGTGACGACCGCCTGGTGCAGGGTGGCGAGGGCTCCGGCCCACGCGGGATTGACTCCCTCGAGCAGTGGCAGCGCCCGGCCCGCCTCGACGCGGGCCAGCGGGAAACCGGCCACCTCCTCGGCGGTGATTTTGAGATCCTGGGCGGCGATCCTGAGGTATTCGCTTTCCTGGCCGTTGAGCGCGGCGAGGGCGCGGCCGTCAAAGGCGGCGAGCCGGCCGCGGGCGAAATAGTCCTCCACCTTGGCGCGCACCGCCTTGAGCGCGGAGCAGGCGGCGTCCGTCGCGTCGCCGAGCACGGCAATATCCTTGCCTGAGCTCTGGTCCACCCAGGCCACGTAGGCGGCGAGGTCGGCGAAGAAAGTGTCCACCATTGCCGCCGTGACACCCACCGAACCGGTGCGGTCCGCCGCCCCGCCGGTGCAGGCGATGATGTCCTTGATCAACGCCTGGGCCTCGGCGTCTTCGGTCGCCTCGGGCGGGATGACGCCGTCGCCGTTGAGCGGGCTGGCGGAGAATATCCTGGCGGTGTCCGCTGCGTCGGCCGCGGCGATTGCGGTCGCGGCTTTTTTGCCCAAGTTGCCGAGCACCTGCTTGGCGGAGGCGAGCAGCACCTTGCCCTCGGGGGTCGCGTCATTGATGGCCGCAAGCGGCAGCGTGTCACTGCCCTTGAGCAGGTCGCCCGGCTCCTTGAGGCGGGCGGCCGCCCACTTGATGGCGGCGAGCAGCTCGGGCACGCGGATGCGACCGTCGCCGTCGGTGTCGATCATCGCGAGGGTCCGCTCGTCGAGCTCGAGGCCCTTGACGGGGCAGCTCAGGGCCACCCACAGCTTCTGGTCGAGCTGTTCGAGATTGAGCAGGTCGGCGCCGGTTTCGAGGGAGACTTGGTCGAGTTCGCCGGTCCGGAAAAATTTCCAAATATGCATAGGAATGGGTGTGATGTCGGGATTCTATCGAAGGAATCGCTCCCAGCCTTGAAGCACGCGGGGTTTTGGCAAACCCGAAGCGGTCCGCCGGCCCACAAAACAAGGTTGAGCCCGCCCCGGCGCCCGGGCATCTAGGGATCATGCACCGCGAACTCCACCAGTGGCACAGCCCGAGTCTCAACAAGCCCATGGAAGTGGCGGTTTACGGCCAATACGGCTTCGCCCTCCTCATGTTCCCCACGGCGGCGGCCGACTACCTCGAGTATGAGCGCTTCCACGTCATCGACGCCATCGCGCCCTACATCAACTCGGGCCGGTGCAAGGTTTTCTCGATCAACTCCATCAACAACGAGAGCTGGCTGAACGACTCGATGCACCCGAGGCACAAGGCCATCCGGCACCAGCAGTTCAATGCCTATGTCACGGGCGAGGTCCTGCCCTTCATCCACTCGCACTGCGGTGGCCGCGTGCTGACCATCGCGACCGGCGCCTCCTTCGGCGCGCTCCACAGCGCCAACACCCTCTTCCGCCGCCCCGACCTCATCGACGGCTGCATCGCAATGAGCGGCAGCTACGATCTGAAGGATTACACCAAGGGCTACTGGGACGAGGACGTGTATTTCAACTCTCCGATCGACTACCTGCCCGGGCTCAACGACGAGGGCACCCTCGCCCACCTGCGCGCGAAAAAGCACATCTATTTCGTCTCCGGCCAGGGCAGTTACGAGAAGCCGTCGTCGTCCGTGGACATCGGCCTCATCCTCGGCCACAAGGGCATACCGCACGAGGTCAGCCTCTGGGGCCACGACGTGAACCACGACTGGCCCTGGTGGCGGAAGATGCTCCCGCACTACCTCGGGACAAAGTTCTAGCGCGTCGCATTCTGGACATGCCGCAAGCCCCGCTCAAGCTGGTCAAGCGTTGCCAGGAATGGATTCCTCAATCCGAGATCGGGAAATTGGAGCCCGGCATTCGCGGTCTCTATGTCCTGTTTCGTCGGCGTAAGTCCCGCCGGCGTCAGGAACCCAACTTCAACGTTGTTTACGTGGGACTCGCGGGTCTCGGAGTGAATTCCAGCATCCGCGGCCGACTGAAAAGCCATCGCCGCAAGAAAGGCCGGCTCTGGTCGCACTGCTCCCTTTTCGAGGTGCATGACAACGTCACCCCGGATGAGTTACGTGAACTGGAAGGTCTCTTCCGGCACATCTATCGCCACGACGCCAAAGCCAACCGCCTGAACAAGCAAAAGGGCTTCAAACGCCTGCGTTCTGTCAGGGCCGTCTTGTTTCGCTCAAAACCTCCGCGCGACCAGACTGAATCATAAACCGCTAATCTGCGCTAATTGACGCTTATCGTCGGTCACCTGGGACCAGTGGTTCCACTCTGAAATTAGCGGAGATTAGCGCCAATTAGCGGTAGCCCCGTCAGTCGCCGAACTTGATGCCCTGCGCGAGCGGCAGCGCGTCCGAATAGTTGATCGTGACGGTCTGCCTGCGCATATACGCCTTCCACGCGTCGCTGCCGCTCTCGCGGCCGCCACCGGTCTCCTTCTCGCCGCCGAAGGCCCCGCCGATCTCGGCACCGCTGGTGCCGATGTTGACGTTCGCGATGCCGCAGTCACTGCCACGCGCTGACAGAAATTGCTCCGCCTCGCGCAGGTCCGTCGTGAAGATCGCCGAGCTCAGGCCCTGCGGCGCGCCGTTCTGCATGGCGACGGCCTCGTCGAGCGTCTTGTAGCCCATGACATACAGTATCGGGGCGAAGGTCTCGTGCTGCACCACCGGCCACCAGTTCTTGGCCTCGGCGATGCAGGGCGTCACATAGTTCCCGGTCAGGCGGCCGCCGCCGAAGAGGATCTTGCCGCCCTGTTTCTTCAGCTCAGTGAGCGCCGTTTGCATGGCACCGACCGCCGCCTCGTCGATGAGCGGGCCGACGAGATTGTTGGATTCGAGCGGACTGCCGATGGTCAGCTGCTTGTAGGCGGAAATCAGCGATTCCACAAATTTCGCCTTGATCGACTCGTGGACGATGATGCGCCGCGTGCTCGTGCAGCGCTGGCCGGCCGTGCCGACGGCACCGAATACGATGGCGCGCTTCGCCAGCTTCAGGTCGGCCGAGGGCGCCAAGATGATAGCGTTGTTGCCGCCGAGCTCGAGCAGCGAGCGGCCGAAGCGCTTGGCGACGACCTCGCCCACGCGCCGGCCCATCCGCGTCGAACCGGTGGCCGAGACCAGCGGGATGCGGTGGTCGTTGGTCAGCAACTCGCCAACCGTAGGGCCGTCGCCGATGACGAGTGAGAATATCGCCGGATCCACGCCGTTGGCGCGGCAGACTTTTTCCGCAATCTTGATGCAGGCGATGGCGGTGAGCGGGGTTTTCTCCGAGGGTTTCCACAGCGTGGCGTCGCCGCAGGCCGCGGCGAGCGCGCTGTTCCAGGCCCAAACCGCCACCGGAAAGTTGAAGGCCGAGATGATGCCGACGACGCCGAGCGGCTGCCACTGCTCCATCATGCGGTGGCCGGGGCGCTCCGAGGCGATGGTCAGGCCGTGCAACTGGCGCGAGAGGCCGGTGGCAAAATCGCAGATGTCGATCATCTCCTGCACCTCGCCGCCGCCCTCCGGCAGGATCTTGCCCGCCTCGAGCGAGACGAGCTGGCCGAGTTCCGTCTTCAGGTCGCGCAGGGCGTTGCCCAGCTGGCGCACGACCTCGCCGCGCTTCGGCGCCGGGACGTCGCGCCACGCGAGGAAGGCCTTCTGCGCGGCGGTGACGGCCGCCTCGTAGTCCTCGGGTGTGGCCTGGCGCACCCTGCCGAGCAGCGAGCCGTCGATGGGCGAGTGCTTGGCGAGCACGGCGCCTGAGCCGCCCCACGCGCCGGCGAAGACGCCGGCGTTGGCGGACTTCTGCGAGAGCCCGAGCTTGGGAAAGATCGCCTTGGCGACGGCGGAGACGGAGGTTGATTTGGCAGCCATGTGGAGAATTAAGCAGAACTAGTCACAGAGCGCACAGAGTAAAACCAGAGATCACGGAGGATGAATACTAAATCAGGTGCCATAATACAGTCGGGGCCTCAGTGTTCTCTGTGTGCCATGCTCTGTGTCCTCTGTGTAACATTCAGAAGTTCATTTGCCGTAAACCCGGCCGCCCCACTGGGTGGAGAGGAAGCTTTCGAGCGAGACGGATTCCTGCCGCACGAAGCCGGGACCGAGCTTTTTCTTGGAGAACAGCTCGAGCACGCCGACGATACCGGCGGCGGTGGTCAGCTGGATGGCGTTGAGTTTCCGGCCGTGGATGGTGTCGCCGTGCATCTTCTTGATGAAGCTGCGCTGCTTCAGGCCGCCGCCCTTCTCGGTGCCGACGACGCTGACGTAAAACACCACGACGTCCGACTCGGTGAGCGGCACCTCCTGGTCGAAGATCTGGGTCACGAGCTCCTGGCGCGGCGCGAGGTTGAGGTCCTGCAGCAGGAACTTCATCAGGTCGCGGTGGCCCGGATAGCGCATGGTCTTGTAGTTCAGGTCGCCCACCTTGCCGGCGAAGGTCTGGCACATCGTCGCGACGCCGCCCGAGGTGTTGAAGGCCTCGTATTCGGTGCCGTCGATCGTGATGCGCTCCACGCCATCGAGCGGCATGGTCGTCACCAGCTTGCCGCCGTGCAGCGCCTCGCCGACCTGACAGTATTCATTGATGAGGCCCGCCGTGCTCCAGCTCAGGTAATACTTCATCTGGTTGCTCGCGTTGAGCGGCAGCGCGCCGACGCGCATCTCGCAGTTGCGGACCGAGGCCAGCGACGAGGCCAGCGAGCCGCCCACGATGTTGATAGCACCGGGCGCGAGCCCGCACTGTGGCATGAATGTGGCCTGCGGCGCCTTGGCCGCGAGCTTCTGGATGAACGCAGTCGTCTCCACGTCCTCGGTCAGGTCGAAGTAGCTGACACCGGCCTTGGCGCAGGCGCTGGCGATGGCCTTGTTGAGGAAATACGGCGCGGCGCTGACGATGGCGTCGACGCCCGCGACGAAGGCCGCGAGCTGCTTCGCCTGGTTGACGTCGACCTGGACGAACTTGGATTTCTTCAATCCGGTGAGGTCTATGTTCGCGCGGGCATCGGCGAGGGCGACGCCCTGGCAGAACTTGCAGGACTCGAGGAGGGTGGCGATGGTGCCGCCGACTTTGCCGGCACCGACAATTCCGATTTTCATGGGGCGTGGGTTCATGGAAGGG
>DAORVZ010000028.1:0-10144 GCA_035434005.1 Lacunisphaera sp. | reverse complement strand
GCCGGGCCGAGCGGCGCGTAGGTGTAATCGCCGGCGAGGGTCGTGAGGGCCGGGCCATAGCCGTCCGCCAGACCCATCGAGGGCAGCAAGTGCGAAACCAGGGAGGCCGTGGTGATGATGGCCACGGTGGATGAGCCGATGGCGGTCTTCAGCCCGGCGGCGACGATGAACGGCAGGAGGATGCTGAGCGCCCCGAGGTCGAGCGACGACAGGGTGTCGCCCACCATCGTCGCCATGGGCGTTTCCCGGAGCACGCCGCCCAGGGCGCCGCCCGCCGCGGTGATGAGAATGATCGTGCCGGCATCGCGCAGGCCGTCGCCGCACCAGGCGCCGAAGGCGTTGAGCCCGTGCCGGCGCACGACAAACCACACGAGAAACACCCCGAGGATGAGCGCGGTGTTCGGGTCGCCCGCCATCGAGAGGAAGGTGCGCAGCCCGTTCTCACCGAAAGGCCGGCTGGGCAGATCAGCGATGGACTTGAGCGCGATCAGCAGCACCGGAAGCAGGATCGGCGAGAAGGCGGCGAATGGCCCGTAGGGCGCGACCGCGCCCTCCTGCTCCACCGGGGCCGCGACCGGATCGGAAACGCCCGGGTCGATGTAGATGCGCCGGCCGATGAAACGCGCGTAGGCATAGGTCGCCGCGATGACCGGGATCGCCACGAGCATTCCGAGGAGGATGACCGTGCCGATGTCGGCGCGCAGCTCGCCGGCCGCCGCGATCGGCCCCGGCGTGGGCGGGACGAGACAATGCGTGGCGTAGAGACCCATGCTCAGTGCCACAGCGAAGGTGGCGAGCGACTCCTTTGTCTTGCGCGCGAGCGAGCGGTTGAGCGGGGACAGGATCACGTAGCCCGAATCACAAAACACCGGGATCGACACGAGCGCCCCGGTGCAGGACATCGCAAGCACAGAGCGGGTCTTGCCGATGATCTTCACCATGAAGGTGGCCATCACGAGCGCGCACCCGCTCTTCTCCAGCACCATGCCGATGATGCAGCCGCAGGCGATGACTATGCCGATGTAGCTGATCGTCTTGCCGAAGCCCCCGGTAAGCGCCGTCATCGTCTGCTGCGGGGTGAGGCCGCCGCACAGGCCGATGCCGTAGGCCGTCACGATGAGGGCGATGAACGGGTGCATCTTGAAGCGGGTGGTGGCCACCACGATGAAGGCGATGCCGAGCGCGAGCGCGGCAAACAGGAAGGGACCGGTGAGCATGTGCGGGGGTAGTTGGAGGGCGGTCATGGTCCGTCGCCGCGGCGACGGACTGGTTCTAGTGAAGGGGCGGCAACGGACAAGCTTGGGGTGAGGAACGGGGCTTCACACCCGGTGGAGCTGCGAGCGACCGGTCTCGACGGTGAACGAGGCGCGGGTGTTGAGCGGGGCACCGGGTCTGGTGATGTAGGGCACGGTCCGGTAGTCGGCCCGCATCGCCCGCCGCGTGACTTCGCACCGCACGTAGCCGCGCTCGCTGTTGTGGTATTTCACCGCCGGGTTCTCGGCCAGCAGGCTGGCGAGGTAGTCGGGCCGGTCCACGCCGTCGCCGGCCGAGGAAATGGAAGTGCCGACGAACTCGACCGCCACGTTCGGCTCATCCGGCCGGTCGAAATCGGGGGACAGCTCGTTGGCCCAGTTCTGGTGGATGTCCCCTGTGATGACCACGGGGTTGGTGATGCGCCGGTCGCGGAAATGCCGCAGCACCCGCCGGCGCTCGAACTCGTAGCCCGTCCATTTGTCCATCGCGTAGGATTCGCCGGGCCCGGCCTCGCGGTCGACGCGGGCCATCATGATTTGCTGCGCGAGGATGTTCCATGACGCGGCCGATTGCTCTAGCCCCGTGAACAACCACTCGCGTTGACGCTCACCCATCATCGTGCCGGCCGGGTCGAGCAAGGCGGGGCCGGGGGGCTTCATGCCGTCGCCCTGCGGCTGATCCGTGCGATACTGGCGCGTGTCGAGCACGTGGAACGAGGCCAGCGCGCCGAATTCCAACCGGCGGTGGAGCAGCATGTCCGGACCGGACGGCTGCGCGCTGCGGCGGAGCGGCATGTGCTCGTAATAGGCCTGGTAACCTGCGGCGCGGCGCCGGAGAAATGTCGCCGTGTCCATCCGATCGGGATGTTCAGGCGTTATGCCGGCGTAGTTGTTGCTCACCTCGTGGTCGTCCCACGTCACGATCCACGGTGCCAGCGCATGCGCCGCCTGCAGCGCGGGGTCGGTTTTGTAGAGCGCGTAGCGGTTGCGGTAGTCGTCGAGCGTGAAGAGTTCAGGCGTGCCGTGCGGCCGGACCGCCTGCTTGTCGTCGCCCTTCTCGTAGATGTAGTCGCCCAGATGGACGACGAGGTCGAGGTCCTCGCGCGCCATGTGTTCATAGGCCGTGTAGTGGCCCATCTCGTATTTCTGGCAGGAGGCAAAGGCGAAGCGCAGGCGTTCCGCGGCGGCGCCGGCCGCCGGCATCGTGCGGGTGCGCCCGCGCGGACTGACGTCGCCGCCGCACTTGAATTGATACCAATACCAGCGGTCGGGCTGGAGACCCGCGACCTCGACATGGACGGAGTGCCCCCAGTCGGGGCGGGCGACCATCGTGCCCTGCCGGACGATGCGCATCATCGTCTCGTCCTCGGCCACCTGCCAGCCCACCTCCACCGGGACCGCTGGCATGCCGCCGCCGTTCTCGCGCGGTCGCGGCGCGAGCCGCGTCCACAGGACCATGCCGTCCGGCGCCGGATCGCCCGAGGCAATACCGAGCGTGAACGGGTAGCCGGCCAGCGGCGGGACGGTGGTGACCGCGCCTCGCCCGCGGTTGGAAAGCATAGCCGCCAGCACGAACGAAGCGCTGCCAGCCAGGAAGGAACGGCGGCTGAGGGTCAACTCGCCCGGAAGCGGATAAAGCGGCGGAATATGCCTCAGAGGTTGAAGCTGATGCCGACGTTGGCGTTCCAAGAATAGATTTCCAGGCTGCTGGGCCGGGAGGGGTAGCCCTGGAACTCGCGTAGCGGTTCCTCCTCGATATTGAGGAACTCGGCAAAGATACGGAGGCGCGGAGTGATCCGGTAGCTTACCTTGGCATCCAGCACCTTGCGCTCGGCGATGTAGCCGTCCTGGTCGGGATTGCCGCCTACCGAGTCCAGATAGTCGCTGTTGAACGCGTAGGCGAGGCGCGCCTCGATGCCGTATTTCTCGTAGACGAGGGCGATGTTGCCGATCTCGTCGGACTGCTTGAAGAAGGGCACCTTGCCGGCGCGGCCAGGGATCGTCGCGGAAGAATCCGTGATAGTGTAGTTCAGATTCACGCCCAGGCCGTCGAAGGGCGAGGGCAGCGAGTTGAAGAACTGCTGGTAGTTGAACTCGATGCCGGTGATGTCGCCCTTGTCCGCGTTCTCCGGGCGCGAGACGGCCAGGGTCGAGTAGTTGCGGCCGCCGTAGGTGGTGTTCGTGAGGACGTAGGAGTTCCGGTAGACGGGATTGTCGATCATCTTGTGGAAGACGCCCACGGAGAGGATGCCGGCATTCTTCAGGTAGTATTCCGCCGACACATCAAAGTTCATCGACTCGAACGGCTGCAGGCCGGGATTGCCGGACGAGAGGCTGCCTTGGAACACGCCGCCGCCGAGGTCGATGTCGTCGAGCACATTGCGCGGCGCCAGATCCGTATAATTGGTGCGGCCGTAGGTGTTCGTCCAGGCGGCGCGCAATACGAGGCGGTCACTGGGGCGGATCGTGTAGTGCAGGCCGGGCAGGACCTCCGTGTAGTTGTGATCGAGCGTGATGGGCGCCCACACGCCGTTGCGCCGCTCGAAGGCGGAGAACTCCGAGGTCGTGCGCTCCACGCGCACGCCGCCCAGAAGATTGGATTTCGGCGTGAGCTCGATGTTCGCCATCACATAACCGGCGAGGATTTGCTCGGTGCCGTTGAAGTCGGCGCTGGTGGAGTCATTGAGCGAACCCGTGGCATCGTGGGTGAACCGCCCTGGGTTGGCCAGAAAGTAGCCTTGTAGGTTGGCGAGGTCGATCGTCGGGCCGTAACGGTAGCGCCCGCCCATGAAGCCGGTCGGCTCCGGACCGGCCAGCCCAGTCGCGGCCAGGGTGAAGAGATTAGCCGCACCAGTGGTCAGGTTGTAGTTCGTGTTGGTGCGGTCCTGCGTCTTCTCGCTGTCGAGCCACTTGATGCCGGTCTTCCAATAGCCCGGCTTGCTGCCGAAGGTCACATCGCGGCGCAGGTCGGCTTGCAGGGAGGAGACATTCTCCTGTTCGGCATCCCGGCGGTAACGCACCCGGCGAAAAGGATAGTTGGCGGGGTCGTAGAGCGCCGCATTGGGGGTGATGATCGGGATGGCGCCCGAAAGATCGTAGGTGTTGGGGAACGCCCCGGCCGCCGAGCGGAACTCCCAGTCGACGCGCCGCGGCGTGCGCCGCTCGCCCTTGCTGAGCCCGGCCTGCCATTCGAAGTGGTAGTCGGAGCCGAGGTCATGCTTGCCGCCGAGGGAGACGGCCTCGATCAGGCCGTGCTGGCGGTAGTCGCGAAATTCCTTGGTCGCGCGGCCCTGGCTGTTGGTGCCACTGGTGGCGGTCTGATTCGTCAGCGTGCCGAGCCGGAAGTTGTAACCGGTCTTCTGGCGGCCTTCCTCGTCGGTGAACTCGTTGTAGTTCACGCGCAAATAAAGCTGGTGGCCCTTGGCCGGGCGGAACTCAAGGCCCACATTCACGCCGACCCGCTCGCGCTCCACCAGGTAATTGAAGGATTCCTGCGTGTCCGGGGTGAAGAATCCGTTGATCGCGGTGTAGTTCACTTGGTCGGAGGTCTGCGAGGCGAATTCCTTGAACGAGTAACTGACTCCACCCACCACGCCCCAGCGCTGGTCGGCGCCCAGCACCCGGCCGTAGCTCACACTGCCGGCCCGCCAGCCCCAGTCACCCCTGAAGCTGTTGTAGCCCATGCTGGCCGAACCGATCAGGAACGCGCCGCCGCGGTCAAACGGGCTCTGGGTGACGATGTTGACCGAGCCGCCGATGGCGTTGCCGTCGAGGTCGGGTGTCACCGCCTTCACCACCTCCAGGCGGGAAATCAGATCCGCCGGCACGGAGTCCATAGCGAGGCCACGCCTACCCTGCTCCGCCGGTGAGCCGACCGACTGGCCGTTGAGCGTCACATTATTTAGCGAGGCGTCGATACCGCGCACGACGACGAAGCGGCCTTCACCTTGGTCGATTTCAAGCGAGACACCCGGCACGCGGCGCAGGGCCTCGGCTGCGTTGCCATCGGGGAACTTGCCCACGGCGTCGGCCGAGACGGCATCCATGATGTTGGCCGCCGATCGTTTCTGCTGCAGCGCGCGGGCCTGGCCCTCGCGCGCACCCTCGACGACAAACTTGTCGAGCTGCACGATCTCCGACTGGAGCTCCACCTCGAGCGGCACGTTGCCACTCTCGGCGATCATCACGGTCTGCGTGGCATCCTTGAAGCCCATCGAGGATACTGTGATCGTGTAGGTGCCGGCGGAAACGTTGCTGAGCGAAAAGGTGCCGCCAGCAACGCTGCTGGTCGAACGATCCAGTTCCCGCACCGTCACGGTGGCGCCGAGGAGATAGGAATTGTTGGAATCACGCACACGACCATTGATGGTCGCAGCTGAAGCTACGGAACTGATCATGGCGAAGCCCAAGAGGGCGACCACCAGCCGACGTCCGAAAACGCACATGGAGAGGTAGGGTTTGGGGTTGGGGTAAACTGACCGCTGTAACCTGAATCGACTAATTCTTCCCAAGTCAATGCCATTGGAAACGCCGCACGATCGGCCATTATTATTACTTAATTCATTTATATATATATTCATACTTATGTTTTGTTGATGCGTTTTAGAGGAACGAATACTCACAACATAATAAGCAGATAGGTTACATATCCACGCCAGGCGGGTGACGTTTGTGTTAAAGCCGCAACTTTATATCTGCGTCAAAAATCCGCCCGAAACGCCTCAAAACGCGCGCAAGGGCAACGAAGTCGTCTCGTCCATCTCGGCTGCTGTGAGATCGACCTGGCCCAGCATCTGACCGGCAAAAAAGACGAAGTGGTGTCCGGCCAGCGGCGTGGGTTTCAGCTCCACCTCAAGACCGGCGAAGGCCCTTCCGACATGCACGAGGCGTCGCTGGAAAGTAAAAATGCCTTTTTCTGAAACCAGCCGGATTTCGGCCTCTGGGGCATACGCCAACTCAGGCAGCTTTTCCGGCATCGCACGCTCGCTCGGTCGGTAAAGCGAAAGCGGGCTGCGTTGCTGCAACGCCTCCTGCTTGCCGCCAAAGTTTTGTTGCGCGCGGATCTGCTCCAGCAAGGCCTTTGCCTGATTCTCGGGGATGGCGCGGGCCTCATACAGCGGATGCATCAGATCGGCCTGATGCAAACGCTCCTCCAACGCCGCCCGTTGGTAGGATGGCAACGCGGCCAGCCGGGCCGCGAGCTGCTGGTGCTCCGTCTCGGGCATCATCGATCCGGCCGGGACAAAATCGATCCCCAGGCCCGCACGCATGAGCCATACGCTCATCGGCGTGTGGGCCCGCGGCGCGGGCAAGGCCACCCGCCAAGGCAGGCCGTGGCGGCGGAAAAGCAGTCCGAGGAATCCGGTGAGTTCCTCCTCCGGCCGGCCGGCCGGGAGCAACGCCGCGCCGACAATGAAGTTGGTCGTCTCATCGCGCACGAGCGCGGGGGTGCGCAACACCCCACCCGCCAGCTTCAGCTCGCGGCCGAAGCTAAGAACCCAGCGGTAGTTCGGCTCGAAGCGCAGGGTGTCGGGGTGCCGGCCCAGGGTGGCCGCCTGCAACGAGGCTGCCTCGCGGCGACGGCGCAGGATGAGGTCGATCGTGCTCGGCGCCGGCAGGGGCATCACACCCTGCTGCTTCAACTCGGCGCTGATCCGCGCCGCGCTCCAGTCGGGGTTCTCCCGCCGCAAGTCGAGCACGAGATCGGCGACGTGTTCGGGGGTTTTGTGCGGGCTGGTTTTCGGGCGACGGCTCTGCTCCACCAGCCCGGCCTCCCCTTCAGCACGGAAGCGATTGAGCCATTTGTAGCCGGTTTTCCGACTGACTCCGAAGCGGGCGCAAACGGCCGTAAAGGGCTCATCACCCTTCTCGGCTAATACTACGAACTCGCGCCACATGCCCATCCCCATCACGCAGGATGCGGCCGATTTCAACCTCGGAATGAAAGTCGGCCCGGTGTCCGGATCCGGTTTCCTATCGGAGAACCCGACTGAATAGCCGCCGATTTACCGGCTTAAATCATATGGAAATACCGCATCCGGCGGAGTTATTTTTTCGGGAACGGCGACGCCGTCTCGCGCTTGAGCTCGCGGGTCATCAGGGCGTGGAGCGCCTCAGCCGGCTTCTTGCCCTGATAGAGGATGGCGTATACCTCGGCGAGAATCGGTGCCGTGATGCCGCGCTCCTGACAGAGCCCGTGGAGGGCCTCGGTGCTGCGGTGCCCCTCGACGACCGTCTTGCGGCCGGCAAGGAGCTCGGCGACGGACTTGCCCGCGCCAATCTTCTCGCCGAACTCGCGATTGCGGCTCCAGCTGCCGTGGCTGGTGGCGACGAGATCGCCGAAACCACTCAGGCCGTAGAAGGTGTCGGGTCTCGCGCCGAGCGCGACGCCGACGCGCAGCATCTCGGTCACAGCGCGGGTCAACAGCGCGGCCTTGGCGTTGTCGCCGAGCTTCTGGCCGTCGCACAGGCCGGCGGCGATGGCATAGATGTTCTTGAGGCTGGCGCCGTATTCGGCCCCAGCGAGATCGTCGCTGGTGTAGATGCGCAGCGTGGTCCCGCTCATGGCCGCCTGCACCTTGGGCACGAACTCGTCGGCGCGCTGCGCCGCCATGACCATCGCGGCCGGCAGGCCGCGGGCCACCTCGCCGGCGTTGGTCGGGCCGGTCAGCGTGCCGCAGTTCAGGCCGGGCAGCACCTGACCCATGACCTCGCTGGGCCGGAGGTGAGTGCCGATCTCGAGCCCCTTGACCAGGCTGAGGAAAAGCTGGAGGCGCGAGGTGTCGTGCAACACCGCCCGCATTTGCTCGCACCAAGCGCGCAGGGATTGTGACGGGCACGCGATGAGCGCCACGTCCGTCTCAAGGAGCGCGGCCCGCAAGTCGGTCGCAATCAGCAGTCCATCGGGGAGAGGGATCCCGGGCAGATAGTCATGATTTTCCCGGACGGCCTGGAGCTGGACGGCGTGCTCGGGGCGGCGTGCGACGAGCGTGGTGTGCTGTCCGCGCCGGGCCAGATGAACGGCCATCGCGGTGCCCCACGCGCCCGCGCCGATGACAGCGAAATTAAGGGGGCGCGGGTCGGGCATGGGGCGGGCCGTCAGGTTTTGAGGAAGCCGGGAATTTTTTCGCCGGCGAGCATAGCCTCGAAATTTTCGCGGGCGTTGACCAGCTCGAACCGGCTGCCGGACACGAGCACCTCGGCCGCCATCCCGCGGGTGTTGTAGCGGCTGGCCATGGTGTAACCGTAGGCACCGGCGCTCATGAAGGCGACGAACTCGCCCTCGCCCACCGTCTGCAGCGTGCGATCCTTGGCAAAACAGTCGCCCGACTCGCAGATGGGGCCGACGATGTCGGCCTTGAGCGCGGGGCGCGCGGAGTCGCGCACCAGCGGGACCAGCTCGTGGTAGGCCTCATACATCGCGGGTCGCACGAGGTCGTTCATGGCGGCGTCGAGCACGAGGAAATTCTTGCCGGAGCCGCGCTTGAGGTATTCGACCCGGGAGAGCAGCACGCCGGCGTTGCCGACGAGGAAACGGCCGGGCTCGAGCAGGATTTTCAGGCCGAGGGGCGCGAGCAGCGGCGTGAGGGCGGCACCGTAGGCTTCAGGCGTGAGCGGGCGCTCGCCCTCGGGTTGGGCGCTCCACCAAGCTGCGTCGCCACTGGCGAGAGCGTCCTGATAAACGATGCCGACCCCGCCTCCGATGCTGAAATAGGTGATGCCGTAGTCTTGTTTCAGTTGCGCGACAAACGGCGCCACCTTCTTCACCGCCTCGATGAAGGGCGCGGCGGAGGTGAGTTGGGAGCCGATGTGCATCTGCACGCCCTTGATCTCGAGGTGCGGATACTTGGCGGCAGCGGCGTAGGCGGCCGCAGCGGCCTGGAGCGGGATGCCAAACTTGTTCTCGCTCTTGCCGGTGGTGATCTTGGCGTGCGTCTTGGCGTCGACGTCGGGGTTGATGCGGATGGCGATGGCCGCCTTGCGGCCGAGTTGCCCGGCGACGTGGTTGATGCGCGTCAACTCGGGTTCGCTTTCGACGTGGAAGCCAAACACGCCGGTCTGCAGGGCCAGCCGGATCTCAGCCTCGGTCTTGCCGACCCCGGCAAAGACGCTGCGCTCGGTGCTGCCTCCTGCGGCGACCACGCGCTGCAGCTCGCCGCCGCTGACGAGATCGAAGGCGGCGCCGAGGTTCGCGAAGAGGCGGAGGATGGCGAGGTTGGAGTTGGCCTTCATCGCGTAGCATATCTGCAGGTCGAGCCCGCCCAGGCTGGCGGCCAGCCGGCGGTAATTGTCCTCGATCGTCTGGGCGCTGTAGACGTAGGTCGGGGTGCCGTGCAACTGGGCGATGGCCGCTAGGTCGATGGATTCGCAATGGAGTTTTTGGCCGGCGTAACGGAAGTGGTGCATGGGTAAAGTGAGCGTGAAAGGAACCCAGATAGCCAGAATCCCCTTGAACGGAAGAGCTATTTTCCCGGAGGCTCGGGGCATGTCCTACCGCTGGCGCCACCTGCTCAACCAACTGCCGATCGCCTTCGGCATGCGGAGCGACCGGCGCCTGCGGACGGCAAGAACCAAGCAGGCCCAGTTCGCGTGCTATCTGGAAGAGAGCGGCTACCGGGCGCACAATGTGGATCGTTACGAGCGCAGCCTGCGCCGCCGGCGCGTCGCGAAGGGCCTGTTTGTGTGGGCGACCGCGTTCGCCCTCGCCTGGATCGTGCTCGAGAGCGCGCGGGCCGTGATGTTGTTCTGAGGCTGCCGCCCGGGGTTGACGCGAACCGCGGCCGCGTTTGCATCGGGCGCATGAGTTCCGCCCCTGCTTCGGCCGCGAAACCGTCCTGGTTTCAGCGTTTCCTGTCCGTAATCGAGCGCGTCGGCAATCTGTTGCCCAACCC
>DAORVZ010000027.1:0-10147 GCA_035434005.1 Lacunisphaera sp. | reverse complement strand
GTTGACGATGAGGTCGAGACTGGCCGGGGCCGCCGGGTCAGATGGCCGGACGGTTGACATCCTTGTAATAGAGATAGCTGGCGGGAACCTTGCCCATGGCGACAAACCATTGCGCGCAATACGGCGCCATCCAGATGGCGTCGCCCGCCTGCACCGGATACCAGCTGTCCTCGAGGCGGTAAACGCCGGCGCCGCCCGTCATGATGAGCCCGTGCTCCATGACGTGCACTTCGACGAACGGCAGGTGGCCGCCGGGCTGGTAGGCAAACTGGTTCACGGCCATGTCGAAGGCCGGCTCGTCGGGCAGCAGCACCTGCAGGTTCGCCGCCGGGTCGCCGAGGAAGGGCGTGCCCTTCACCTTGGCGACGTCGCCGATGATGGCCTTGGGCAGCGCGACGCCGGGCAGCGCGACGTATTTCTTCTGGAAAAGGGTGAGCTGCGTGCCGGCCTTGGGCGCGGTCAGGCTCCAGGGTTGCCCGGCGGGCACGTAGAAAAAGCTGCCCGCGTGGACCTTCGCCTTTTCCTTGCCGACGGTCAGCGCGCCGCCGCCTTGCATGATATAACCGAAGGTCTGTGTGCCGCTCGCCGGCTGCGCGGCGCGGCCGTCGGCCGTGAAGGTCACGAGCAGCTGCGCGAACTTCGCGCCCATGGCTTCGTTGATCAGGACGACCGTCGTGGCGCCCGTGAAACCCGGCACCGAGCTGTTGACGTGGTTGCCCGGCGTGATGAGCGCGTGGCGGGCGGCGATGCGGGCGCGGGTGTGGCCAAAAAGGTCAGGCATGATCAGGGAGGGGTGGGACGCAGAAACTGACCTTTCGGGTTGCCGGATGCAACCCCTCCGTCGGCCCAGACGGGACAGCCGCGGACATAAGTATGGGTCACACGCACCCGGCTGGCCCGGCCGACATAGGGGCTGATCCGGTGGCGGGTCCACAGCTCATCCGCCTTGATGGTCCGCTTGGCGCCAAACTCGACCAGCGTGAAATCGGCGTCACGCCCCACGGCCAGCAGGCCCTTGCGGTCATCGAGCCGGAAACGGCGGGCGACATTCCGCGCCAGCACGGCGGCGAGCCGCGGCAGATCCTTGTCCGCCGTCTCGGCGCATTCGTTCATCAGCAGCTGGAACCCATGCTGCACGCCGGCGATGCCGCCCCAGATCTCGAAGAAATTCTTCGACGTCTTCAGATCCGGCGGCGACGGAGAGTGATCGGAACCGACCGTATGGATGTTCTCCGCGCGCAGCTCCTGCCACATTGCCATGCGGCGTTGCTCGTCGCGGATCGGCGGGGCGCACTTGGCGGGGGCGCCAAGCTTGGCGACGTCCTTGTCGTTGAGCAGCAGGTAGTGCGAGCAGGTCTCGGCCGTGACATCGACTCGCATGCCCCGCGCCTCGGTGATGAGCGCGACGCCTTCGGGGCTGCTGACGTGCACGATGTGCAGCGCGCAGCCGGTCTCGCCTGCAAACTCGATGGCCTGACGGATCGCGGCGAGCTCCACCTCGACGGGCCGCGAGGCGAGCCAGGCCTTGGCGTCCTTTTTCCCATTCGCCTTTTGCTCGGCAGTGAACTTCGCCGCGAGCGTGTCGTCCTCGGCGTGCACGGCGACGAGCAGCCCGAGCTTGGCCGCCCGCCGCATGCCTTCGTGCAACGACTTGGCGTCCACGCGCGGGAAGCTGTCGATGCCGCTGTTGGACATGAAGGCCTTCAGGCCGATGGCCCCCGCGTCGCGCAGGCCGGCGAGCTTGTCGAGATTGCCCGGCACCAGTCCGCCCCAGAGCGCGAAATCCACGCACGACTGCTGCTCGGCGAGCTCGCGCTTGGTGCGCAGGGCGGCGGCATCGAGCACCGGCGGCTCGGAGTTGAGGGGCATGTCGAAGAAACAGGTGCCGCCGCCCGCCGCGAGCGCGAGCGAGCCGTGGGCGAGCCCCTCCCACTCCGTCCGGCCAGGTTCGTTGAAATGCACGTGGGCGTCGACGATGCCCGGGAATACGTAACGGCCAGCCGCGCCGAGCTCGGCGTGCGTCGGGTCCGTGACCTCCGGTTCCAGGCGCACGATCTTGCCGTGCAGGATGCCGAGTTCGGCATCAAGTATGCCTTCCGGCGTCACGACGCGGCCTCCTCGGACCACGAGGTCGAGCACCTCGGGTTCGGCGTCCTCGATGATGTTTCTGCCGCGACGTTTCATTTGCCTCGGTTTCGCACCCGGCGGGAACCGGGGACAAACCCCGGGCCCGCAGCAGCGGGAAACGGCGTCAAGCGATGGTCGATGGTTCGTGGAGGGCTCAGCTCCAGCTGAGCCGCGGCCCAGCTGGAGCTGGGCACTCCAATTTTGTTATCCGTGTGCATTCGTGTAATCCGTGGCGAGCTGCTGCAGGAAGTCGACCATGACATCGAGCGCCACGGCCAGATCCTTGGGCGAGGCATGTTCGTCCGGATGATGGCTCAACCCGTCACGGCACCGCACAAAAAGCATGGCCACCGGGGTGAGCGAGGACATGACCACGCCGTCGTGACCGGCCCCGCTGACGAGGGAGAGGGATTTGCCCTGCACGGCCTTCACGCTGCGCTCGAGCGCGGCGGTGAGAACTGGCGAGCAGGCCACGGCGCCATTGTCCTGTGTGCGCTGCCAGGAAACCTTGAGCCCACGCTTATTCGCGATCTGCGTCGCCAGGCGGCCGAGCTTGAAAAGCGCCGTCCGGCGGACGGTGTCCTTGGCATGGCGCACATCAAGCGTATGCACCGCCGAACCGGGAATGACATTCGCTGCTCCGGGTGAGACCGCGAGCGAGCCGACCGTCGCAACCAGACCGGCCGTGCCCCGCGCCAGCTTCTCGGCCGCGAGGGTGAACTCGGCCGCCCCGGCCAGCGCGTCCTTGCGCAAGGCCATCGGCGTCGTGCCGGCGTGACCGGCCTTGCCGGTCCACGTCAGCTTGAAGCGGCTCTGGCCCGCGATGGCCGACACGACGCCGACCGCGAGTTTCTTCGCGTCCAGCACCGGCCCCTGTTCGATGTGGACCTCAATGTAACCCAATAGGTTACTTATGCTGTGAGCCGGTTTTGGCAGGGAGAACTTGCCGTCGTTGAATTCCCTCAACACATCGCCGACGGAAATGCCGTCGGCATCGCGCAGCTTGAGCGTGGCGGATCTCAACCGCCCCGTGTAGCCCTCGCTGCCGAGGTAGGCGCTGCCGAAACGCACGCCCTCCTCCTCGGAGAAGCCGAGCACCTCGACGTTGAACGGCAGCTTCACGCCGCGAACCTTTAGGTCCGCCAGCGCGACGATGGGCAGCAGCACCCCCAACGGGCCGTCGAAGCGCCCGGCATCGCGCACCGTGTCGAGGTGCGAGCCGATCAGGAGGGTCTTGTGTAGGGCGGAGCGGCCCGCTCCGCCGCGGCGCACCGGGCCGGTGCGCCCTACCTTGGCCGCTTCCAACCGCCCGATGAGATTGCCGACCGAATCCTCCCTCACCTCTAGACCGGCCGCGATCATGCAGTCACCCACGAGCCGGTTCGCCCGCCGCATGGCTGGCGACAGGAACGTCCGCGTGATCCGGCCCGGCTCGTCCGTGATGTGGCCGAGCTCGTCCAACATCGAGACGAGAAGCTGCGCTGCTTCGCTCATGCCTTCAGTTCCATTACATCAACTTGGAGTTGATGATGTTCTTTAAGCCAGGCCATAATGGCCCGCGGTGCGGCGGCCGCACTGCGCCTAAGCGATCCAGGGTCTCCAATGATCACCAACCGCTCCACGGAATGCCCCTGCTCTCGCGCCAGCAGTGCCTTGAAGGAATCCTTCTCTAAACAGGGGTATGGATTCGAGAAACTGAACTCGATCTCTATGATCGTTTTTTCATCCCCGAAATAGAAATCCACAGATTGTTTGTTCAAGGACGACAACGCTTGTTCCACCGTATGTTGGCCGTGCTTTGCGGCGATGATCGCATTAATCCGGGTCATGGCCTGATTGGTTATCCGATTCCCCGCGCCCTGCCCGCGCGATTCAAAGACCAGGCACTCGCGGACCATCTGTTGGGTAACAGAAAAGACATCATCCACCTTGCTCATTGGTGAGCGGTGCCTGCCCGCAGGAGCCGAACTACCGCAGAGATTACTTTTTCGCACGCTTCGGCCTTCAGCCTTCCTGCTTCCGCCGCCAACAGGCTTTGATGAGCGGTGAAGAGTTTTCCGGGCCGGACGTAGCTGTCGAGTTGCAGCGAGCCCTTGGCGAAGTCGGCAGCACGCAGCGACACAGCGGCGGCATCAGCGTAGGATTTGCTGGTAATCTGGCTGAGTATCCAGTCGCCCCGGCCAGCCTCAGCCAGCACCACGGCCGGTCTGAGCTTGGCACGGCTCAAGTCTGAAAACGGAAACGGCACCAGCACTACCGTCCCTGCTGCAGGTGCGACCACGCGGCGTCCTCCTCGGGCCGGTTCCAATCCTCCGCCAGCGCCGGTTCGCTCACGCGGGCTGAGTCGAGCGGATCATCGTCAAGGATCATGACGACCGCCCGGCGCACCGAAGGGAAGCGCATCGGCCGGAGCAGGCGCACCTGACCCTGCTCATCAATGATTGCTTCTACGCTCTGGCTCATGCCGAGAAGATACGCGTTGAACCGGTTTCGACAAGCCCGGGTTTCAGCTCCCGCGGTAGGTGCTGTAGGCCCAGGGGGTGACGAGCAGCGGGACGTGGTAGCCAGCCGCGGCGTCGGCGATGGCGAAGCGGACCGGCACGCGGTCGAGGAAGGGACTGTCCTCTAGGTGCGTGACGAAATAATCCTTCACGAAGAAAACCAGCTCGTAGCTGCCGACGGTAAGCTCGGCGCCAGTGAGAAGCGGGCCGTCGGTGCGGCCGTCGGCGTTGGTGGTGACGGCCTTGAGCATCGTGTGCTTGCCGTCGTTTTTCCAAAGCTCGATGCGCATCCCGGCGGCAGGCCGGCCGGTGGTGAGATCGAGGACGTGGGTGCTGAGTTTGCCGGGCATGGGAATGGGTTTAAGCGATAAGTCCTAAGCTGTAAGCTTGAAATGCACCGGAGGCATTAATTTCCCAAAGCGTCCTGCAATCGCAGCCAAGCGATCTTCTCGATCTCGGCCAAGGCGGTGGTGAACTCCACCGTCGGCGTGTTCGGCAGGCGGGCCGCCATGGCCGAGAGGATGGATGCCTTGGCGTTGAGGCGGGCGCAGATGATGAACGGGAAGCCGAACTTCGCCTTGTAAGTATCGTTGTTGCGCGCGAACTCCGCCAACTCGGCGTCAGTCAGCTGGTCGAGCCCGGCGCTGGCCTGCTCACGGGTGGACTCGGCCGTCAACTGCTTCTGCCGCGCCAGCCGACCGGCCAAGTCAGGATGAGCCCGGATGAGTGCCAGCTGCCGGTCTGCCGGCGCGGCGCGCATCGCGGCACACAGCGCGGCGTGCAGGGCCTCGACGCTGGCAAACGGCCGCTTTGCCCACGTCTCCTCCGCCACCCATGGCGAGTGCTCGAACAGGTGGCCGAGTGTGGTGATGAACGCCTCGTGGTCGGCAGCATTGAGCATTTGAAGCGAAACTGACATCAAGAATTAACCACGAAGAATACGAAGATCACGAAAGGGAAATCCCGATCTGAACTTCGTGCTCTTCGTGTCCTTCGACGTTCAAATTCATCAAGGAAGCAATTCATATGCGGGCAAAGAAAGAAACTCGTCGAACTCGGCGCTTTTCGACATGCGCATGAATAGCTCGATCGCCTCGGGGAAGCGGCCGCTGTTGTAGCGCTCGTCGCCGTATTCGGCGCGGATCGCGGCCAGCTCGGCGGGCAACAGCTCGTCGTAGAGCTTCGCCGTGACCGGGCGTCCGTCGGCGAGCTTCGCGCCGAACTTGAGCCACTGCCAGAGCTGCGAACGCGAGATCTCCGACGTCGCGAGGTCCTCCATCAGGTGGTGGATCGGCTCGGCGCCGGAACCGCCCAACCAGGCTTCGAGGTAGCGGACGCCGACATGCAGGTTCCAGCGGACGCCGGCCTCGGTGATCGGGCCGGACAGCGGCGCGAGGAGGTCTGCGGCGGTGACCTTGACGTTATGGATCACATCAAGCTGGTTCGGTCCCTTCATGTGCTCGCCGAAGGCGTCGAGGGCGGTCTGCACCAGGCCGGGGTGCGCAACCCAGGTGCCGTCGTGGCCGGCCTTCACCTCGCGGGTCTTGTCGGCGCGGACCTTGGCGAGGGCGGCGGCGTTTGCGGCCGGGTCGTTGCGGATCGGGATCTGCGCGGCCATGCCGCCCATGGCGTAGGCGCCGTGGCGGTGGCAGACGTTGATGACGTGGGTGACGTAGGCGCGGAGAAACGGCACCTCCATGGTGATGAGCGTCCGGTCCGGGAACATGTAGCCCGGGCGGTTGCGGAGCTTTTTCACCATGCTGAACATATAGTCCCAGCGGCCGCAATTGAGGCCGGAGGCATGCTCTCGCAGCTCGTAGAGGATCTCCTCGGCCTCGAAGGCGCCGGTGATCGTCTCGATGAGCATCGTGCAGCGGATCGTGCCGCGCGGCAGGCCGAGCGCGGCCTGGGCGTGGACGAAAACGTCGTTCCACAGGCGCGCCTCGAGGTGGCTCTCTAGCTTCGGCAGGTAATAATACGGGCCGCTGCCGCGCGCGATCAGCGCCTTGGCGCAGTGGAAAAAGTGCAGGCCCCAGTCGAACAGCGAGGCGGAGACGCGCGCGCCGCGATAGTGAACGTGCTTCTCCTCCATGTGCCAGCCGCGCGGGCGGGCGATGATGACGGCGATCTTCTCCTTCAGGGCGTATTGCTTCCCCTCGGGCGAGGTGTAGGCGATGGTGCGGAGGGCGGCATCGCGCATGTTGATCTGGCCATCGAGGCAGTTCTCCCAGGTCGGCGAGTTGGCGTCCTCGAAATCGGCCATCCAGCACTGCGCGGCGGAATTGAGGGCGTTGATGGCCATCTTGCGGTCCACCGGGCCGGTGATTTCCGTGCGGCGGTCGAGCAGATCGGGCGGGATGGGCGCGACCTTCCAGTCGCCGCCGCGGATGGCTGCGGTCTCCGGCAGAAAATCCGGCAGCTGGCCGGCATCGATTTCCTGCTGTCGCGCGACGCGCCTGGCCAGCAGCTCGAGGCGGCGCGGGCCGAATTCCTCAAACAGCCCGGCGATGAACGCGCAGGCCTCGGGGGTCAGGATCCCGGCATAACCGGGCTGCAGCGGACCGCGGATTTCCAAGCCGCTGATGATGGGATGTGAGCTCATGGGGTTGGCCGACCAGCAAAGCCGGCCGGCCGGCGGGTGTCAGCACCAGAGTGACAACCGAGGCTCGCCTCGCGACCCGTGTTTTGCTCTCATCCCGGCCGATGAGTAACGAGAACTTCATGCGCGAGGCCATCAAGCTTGCCGACGAAGGCATGGCCTCCGGCCGCGGCGGTCCGTTCGGCTGCGTCGTGGTGCGCCGGGGCGCGATCATCGGCCGCGGCAACAACCGTGTCACCTCCACCAACGATCCGACCGCTCATGCCGAGGTCGTGGCCATCCGCGACGCCTGCGCGAACCTTGAAACCTTCCAGCTGACCGACTGCGAGCTCTACACCAGCTGCGAGCCGTGTCCGATGTGCCTGTCGGCCATCTACTGGGCGCGCATCCCGACGGTCTATTACGGCAACACCCGGCAGGATGCCGCGGACATCGGCTTCGACGACGATTTCATCTACCAGCAGGTGCCGCTGGCCCCGGAGAAGCGCGCGATAAAGATGTCGCCCTTCCTGCGCGATGCCGCCCTCGCCAGCTTCAAGGGCTGGGCGGCCAAGCAGGACAAGGTGAAGTATTGAGACAGCCGGCCTGATGAACCCATCGATCCGCGCCACCGGCAGGGGCGCGGATTTTCCCTGTAACCCCGGCGCGGCTCCGGAGTTCTACCGGGAGCACGCCATCTTCCCCACCCTGCCGATGTTCACCGATCTACGTCTTGCCTTACGCCAGCTTGCCAAGGCGCGCGGCTTTGCCTTCATCGCCACCTTCACGCTCGCCGTCGGCATCGGTGCCTCGACCGCCATGTTCAGCACGCTGCGGGCCCTGGTCGTGCAGCCTTTCGACTATCCGGACGCCGACGAGATCGTCCAGGTCTGGTCCGGTGACGGCTGGCCGCTCTCGCCCGCCGACTTCCACGACCTCCTCGCGCAGAACACCTCCTTCGAGCACTTCGGCGTCTACAGCCCCGGCACCGTCAACGTCGGTTTGGAGAACGCCCAGGCTGTCCCCGGCGTGCGCGCCACCGCCGGCGTCCTCCCCGCCTTCGGCATCGGCGCCTTCCGCGGCCGCTTGCTCACGCCTGCGGACAGCGTCGAGGGCGCCGCTCCCGTGGCGATCATCAGCCACAGGCTCTGGCAGCAGACTTTCGCCGGCGACCCCGGCCTCCTCGGCCGCGCCATCCGCCTCAACGGCAGCGATGTCACAGTGGTCGGCATCATGCCCGCCGGCTTCGAGTTTGCCGCGCCGTGGATGCGAACCGAGGACTGCCAGGTCTGGCTGCCCTACTTCTTCACCGAGAAGGAACTCAAGCAGCGCGACAGCCACTGGCTCTGCGGCGTCGCCCGCCTGCGCAACGGCGTCACCGTCGGCACCGCCGACGCCGAGATCAAGGCCATCGGCAAGAAGCTGTCCGCGCTCTATCCCGACACGAACACCCGCAAGGAATTCCTCGTGCGCTCCCTCCATGTCGAGATGACGAAGGACGTGGGCTCGAAGGTCTGGCTGCTATTCGGCGCCGTCGCGCTCGTGCTGCTGGTCGCCTGCGCCAACGTCGCCTCCATGCTCCTCGCCCGCAGCGCCCAGCGCCAGGGTGAGTTCGGCGTGCGCGTCGCCCTCGGCGCAACCCGCTTCCGCCTCATCCGCCTCGCCCTGACCGAAAGCCTCGTCCTCGCCGCCCTCGGCGCCGGGTTCGGTCTCTTCCTGGCCTACGGCGGCATCGCCGCCCTCAAGCTCATCGCCCCGGTCAGCGCCGCCCGCAAGGCCGCGATCGAGCTCGACGGCCTCGTCCTGCTCTTCGCCCTCGGCGCCAGCCTGCTCACCGCACTGCTCGCCGGCATCCCGCCCGCGCTCGCCGCCGCCCGCACCTCGCTGGCCGGTGTCATCCGCAGCGACGCCCGCGGTGCTGTCGGCTCCCGCTCCCGCCATGTCATGCTGCGCGGGCTCATCGTCGCGCAAATCGCCGTCGCCTTCGTCCTCGCCAACGGCGCCGCACTTTTCGCCGCCAGCTATTTCAAGATTCTCGAGCAAAACAAGCTCCTCGCCACCGACCAGGTGCTCTCGGCCCAGCTCAGCCTGCGGGGCGACACCTACAAGGAGAACGAGACCCGCGTCCGCTTCTGGGCCACCCTGACCGAGCGCCTCGCGGCCCTCCCGGGCGTCACCTCCGTCGGCCTGACCTCCAAGCTCCCGCTCGAGGGCGGCAGCAACACCAGCGCCCTCGTCAACGACGAGGTCTACGATCCCGCGCAGCGCCGGACCAGCGTCGAACGCTCCTCGGTCACCACCGGCTACTTCGAGACCATGGGCATTAGGCTCCTGCGCGGCCGCAACCTCTCGCCGGCCGACGACATGAGCAAGACCGGCGTCCTCGGCGTCCTGGTCAACCAGGCGTTCGTGGACAAGGCCTGGCCGGACAAGGATCCGATCGGGCAGGTCTTCCGGGCCAACCAGGCCAAGGACCCGTGGTATACGGCCACCGTGGTCGGCGTGGTTGAGAACGTCCGCCAGTGGAACGCGACCGCCAAGGTCCAGCCCGAGATGTATACGACCCCGCCGGGCCACTGGGGCAACACGGTGTATATCAACCTGCGCTCCACCCAGCCCGCGGCTTTCCTCACCCCGCTTCTCCGCCAGACCGTCGCCGGCCTCGACCGCGAGCTTCCGCTGGAGGGCATCCGCACCCTCAACCAGGTCGTGCGCGACGCCACCGCCGGCGAACGCGCGGTGGCCGGCCTCGTCGATTTCTTCATGGCTGCCGCGCTCGGCCTCGTTGCCGTCGGCCTCTACGGCACGCTCAGCTACCACATCGTCCAGCGCACCCGCGAAATCGGCGTGCGTCTCGCCATCGGCGCGCTCGGCGGCGACATCCTGCGGCTCGTCTTCGGCCAGGGCCTGCGCTGGGTCGCGCTCGGCCTTTTGCTCGGCC
>DAORVZ010000026.1:0-10570 GCA_035434005.1 Lacunisphaera sp. | reverse complement strand
GGAGGCGGCCGACGGCATGATCTTCCTCGGCACCTGCAATGGGGCGCGGCTCGTGCGTTTCAACCCGGCCACCGGCGCATTCACGCGCTTCGGTCGGATGGATGCGACCGACAATTACCTTTATCCTCTCGCCGGCGATGAGGGCTCGCTCGCCGCGCTGGTGAAAGTCGTGCGACCGCACCTCGTGGTCATCGATCCCCAGACCGGTGAGCACCGCGAGGTTGGGCCGGCCATCACCGATACGACGGACAAGCGGCAGTTCCTGGAATTCTTCAAGGGCACCGACGGCCGCCTCTATCTCGACACGCATGCCGGAAAGTTCCGCGTGGAGGGGATGAACCTCAACCCGGTGGAGACGGTGCCCGGTGAGATGCCGGGAATCCACTCGGCCTACACGCATCGCTATCAGGCGCCGCTGGTGATGCCCGGCGGCTGGACGGCGGAGTTTCTGGACGACAACGATGTCGGCGCCGGGGCGCCGCGGACAATCCGGCTGACCAACACCGATCCGGGCGTGCCGCCGCGCACACTCACGCTCGACTGGACAGGGGGTGGGGCGAATCTGCACGTGATGGAGCCCGGGCCGGGCGGAAAAATCTACGGCAGCGGCTACATGCCCAACCACCTGTTCGTAGCGGCACCGGACGGCAGCATGATGGCCGATCTCGGCAAACACAGCATGGCCATGGGCGAGGCCTACTCGCTGGCGACGATCGACGGGAAGGTTTATCTCGCATCCTATCCCGAGGCGCGGCTCTCGGTCTATGATCCCGCGCGCCCGTTGCACTTCGGAACCGGCCCTGGGGACAACCCGCGCGATCTCGGCCGGCTCGATGCCATCGGCTACCGGCCCAACGCCCTCCTCGCCGCCCCGGACGGGCGGCTGTGGATGGGCTCGGGTCCGGACTACGGGCTGGTGGGCGGCACGCTCGCGTGGTTTGACCCGCGCACTGGCGACAAGCGCTCGCACCGCGCCATCGTGCCCGAGACCTCGCCGGCGGCGCTGCTCTGGCTGCCGGAATCCCAGCAGATTCTGGTCGGCCTCAGCATCGAGGCCGGCACGGGCGCCAAGGTGCAGCGGCTGGCAGGGGCCTTTGCCCTCTGGGATCCGCAGGCGGACGAACTTGTCTGGTCGGGTGACCTCGGGCTGGAGAACCTGGCCGACGTGTGCGCGCTCGCCCCGGCGGGCGGCGGGCTGGTCTATGCCCTCATCGGGCGCGGCGACCACATCCTCTCGCAGGGCGCCCCGGCGATCCGGCCACGACTCGTGCTGGTCGATCCGGCCCGGCGCAAGGCGGTCGCGAGCGCGTGGCTGCCGGAGGACTACGGGCCGCTCTCGTGGCACGGGCTCCATGCGTTGCGCCCTGGGCCCGGGGGCAACGTTTATGGAGCAACGGCCCACTGCGTATTCCGCATCAAGCCCGGCACCTGTGAGGTGGAGCGCCTCTGGCAGCAGTCCCGGCCGCAGGCCCGCGAGGGCACGGTGTGGCTGACGGCGGCGGATCCCGAGGCGATCGATGTGGTCGGGCCAATCATCGGCCGCGAGCTGTTCTTCGCGACGGGCTGGCGGCTACGGGCGCTGACCCTGCCCGATGTCCCGCAGCGCTGACAGGAAATCCTCCAGCGCGAAGACAAAGCCGAACTCAACCGCGACGCGCCACAGCGCCTGCTGCTTCTCAAGCTGTTCGCGGGCTGTTTCCCGGTTTTCGACGGCGGTGGTGGCCTCGCGGATGGTCGAGCACAGGCAGCCGTGGCGGGCCATGTCCACCATGCCGCCGGGCGACATCAGCAGGCACCAGTTGAGTGCGAAGCCGGCATAAACGAGGTGGTTGACGCCATGGGCGCGGCAGAGGGCGGCCAGCTGCGCCCCGTTCTTGGCGATGCCTTCCTCGCCGGCCGGCCGGGCGGCGGGCGCAAAATCGAGCCGGGCGAAACCGGCGGCGATGTCCGGGGCATTGTGCTGACCGGGCGAGCCCTGAGCGGCGCGGAGCTGTTGCAGGCGCTCGTAAACCGGGTCACGGGGCACCGTGGAGACGACGGCGGATGGACCGGCGAGTTTGGCGGCCCGCTGATAACCCGGCAGGTGGGACCAATAATCCCTGTCGCCGCCCACGACGTGGAAGACCGGGAGCGGGGAGCGGCGGACGGCGGCGAGCAGGGGCGGGAACACGTCCCTGAGAATCTGTTCGGCGCGCGGCGTGTATTCGACGGCGCGGCGCCAACCGGGGTATTCGTGCGGCTGGCCGCTGTCCCAGGCGTGCATCACGACCAGCGCCGTGTGTTGCGGGGCGAGCTCGGCCGCGACCGTGTGCCAGCCGCCGTAGCCTTCGCCCGGGACCGCGCGCGCGGGATCGGCATCAAATTGCCGGTAAAGCTGGGCGGGGAGGCGCATGGATTAATGCTACAGATTCTTCACAGGAGGCAACGGAGAGAACTGAGACGAGGCAAAATCACTTTCTCTGTTTCCTCCGTTTCCTCCTGTGAAAAAGGATTGGCTTTCAGTTTTCAATCTTGGCCGGGCGGGAGGCCCGCCAGAGCAGGCCGCCGATGATGAACAGGACGACACCCGCGACCACGTTGATAGAGGGCGGGGCGAGAGGCGACGAGGGCAGCACGACGCAGGCGATCAGCACAACGCCCAGCAACACGCTGACCATTGCCAGCATCTGGAAATCCTTGAGCCCGCCGGCCGGCTCGTGCGGGTCGGCCGGCACCGGGGTGCGCAGGTCGGCGTCGAAGCGTTGCGCCTCGGCGCTGCGCGGGTCGTCCTTCCGGTAGAAAAAGGCCGAGATGACGAAGACGACCGTCGCGGCCGTGATGGCGCTGATGATGTTGCGCTCATAAACGTTCTGCGGGAAGGCACCGGCCGCCATCAGGCCGAACGCCGCGGTGAAGGCCGCCACGCACGAGGCCATGCCCGACCACCACGGCGTCTTGCGGTAGATCATGCCGAGGAACACCGGCATCATGAAGCCGGGGCCGGTGAGGGAGTAGTATTTCAGGCCGAAATCGAAGGCGCCGCCGGTCTTGGCGATGAAGAGCGCGGCGACGATGCCCAGCACGCCGATCACCAGCATGGTCAGCTGGCCGACGCGCATCTGGTGCTGCTCACTCGGGGCGGCGCCACCGAAGCGCTTGCGCAGCGGCACGTAGATGTCGCGCGTGGTGGTGGCGGCGAGCCAGTTGAAGCCGTCGCTGGCCTGGCCGAGAGTGGCGGAGAGGATGGCGGCGATGACAAAGCCGATGAGGCCGTGCGGCAGCAGCATGAGGGCCAGACCGACGAAGGAAGCCTCCTCCGGCGCCGCAAACTGCGGCCAGACCTCGGCGATGTTCGGGAAGATGATCCGCGCGCCCATGACCGGCAGGATCCAGAGGAGCGGTCCGAAGAGGGAGAAGGCCGCGCACAGCAGCGCCATCTTCCGGGCGCTGCGCTCATCCGGCACGCTCTGGTAGCGCTGCACCTGCCACCAGGCGACGTTGTAGCCGAGCATGGAGGCGGCGGCGTAGCTGAGCAGGAACAGCGGGTCGCCCGTCTGCCCGTTCAGCCCGAAATAGCCCTCGGGCGCCTCGCGCCAGAGCCGGGCGAAGCCGGCCCCGATGCCTTCCCCGTTACCCAGGTAACGGAAGGTCACGGGCAAGATGAGCAGGGAGGTGACGAGGATGATGACGCCCTGCACGGCGTCGCTCAGCACCGCGGCCCAGAGGCCGCCGATGACGGTATAGACGATCATCACGAGGCCGATGCTGATCATCGTGAGCTCGAGGCCGGAGAAGTTCAGCCCGAGGATCGCGTGCTGCTCGTTCGCGAAGCCCAAGGCGGTGGAGACGAAGATGCAGAGGATATACAGGCCCTGGCCGATGCCGATGACCTGCGGCACGATGGCCGTCACCGTGTAGAAGTAGGTGGTCGAGGACGAATAGCGGCGGGTGAGGAACTCCAGCGGCGAGTTGATCCGGGCCCGCCGCCAGCGGGACGCGAAGTAGAACGCGCCGACGAGGTAGGCCCAGGTTGCGGCGGTGAAGACGACCGCGGCGCCGAGGCCATGCTTGTAGGTGAAGCCGGCGGCCGCCACGAACATGAAGGCGGAGAAACCCGATACCCAGTTTGACACGCCGGCGAGGAACCACGGGATCTTGCCCCCTCCCTTGAAGTAGTCGTCGGTCGTCTGGTTCTTCCGCGAGGAATACCAGCCGACGAACATGACGATGCCGAAGTAGAGCGCGATGAGCGCGTAGTCCGCGGCGTTGGCGTGATTGAGGACGGGCATGTTCAGAGGTTGGTGGATCGAGCGAAATGCCGTAGCGTCGCTTGCGACGCTCCGGCACCCAGAAGGCAAATTCAGGAGAAGGTGATGGCCGGGATGGCGGGGGTGGGATCAATGGACACATCCACCCTGAGGCCGCGATGGATGCCGGAGACGCGCCAGGTGGCGCCCGCGCGGGTCACGGTGAGCGGGCCGTGCGTGCCGCCGGCGGGGGCGGACGTGCAAGCCGTGAGGATCTCGTGGTCGGTGGCGTCGGCGGAGACGGCTTCGACGAAGGGGAAGATGCCGACGCTTTCCGGCACGGCGATGCGGCCGGTGGCGGCGGTGACGCGGCCGGTCGCGGCGAGCGTGGCGCGCAGCGAAGCGAAGGGCCGGTCGATGCCGAAGGTCGTGCCGGATGCAGTGGGGACGCCCTTGCCGTCGTCGTTGAATACCTGGAAGCGCAGCTGCACCGGAGCGGCGGACTTGAGCTGCACACGGTCGAGCAGGAGGAGCACGTCGGGCTTGAGGAAGAGGAGCGTGCGCACGACGCGGGTGGCGTCTGGCAGGACCAGGGCATAAGCCTCGGTGGCGTCGCTGGTGACGGTCATCCAGCCCGGGCCGGCGCGGAAGTCGGTGACGCTGGCGCTGGCCCACGAGGCGTTGGTGCCCTCGGCGCCGTTGTGGTATTGATGGCCCTGGCCTCCGATGAGGACTGCGGAGTGAGCTTCGGTCAGGCGGAGCACCCACTGCGGCGTGGTGTAGGAGTAGCCGGCGCGGAAGGGGTCGTGGAAGAGGCGGTCGCCGTGCGCCTTGAAGATGACGCTGTTGCGGTCGGCGTGCTCGTGGTTGGCGGGGCCGCCGCTGCGGAACGCGACGACGGAGTCCGCAGGCTGCCAGCCGGTGCGCGAGATTATCCAGTCGTTGCTCAGGCGCGTGTCGTGGAGCTCAGGTCCGGGGGCTCGGGCGGCGGCTTCCGGGTGATACCAGACGGCTCCCTGGAGCAGGCGGAGCGAACCGACCTGCTGGGCGACATGGTGGCAGAGCGGGTCGTTGGCCGTGGCGCCGACCCAGCCTGCGACCGAGACGTCCAGGCCGACGCCGGCGTCGCAGAAGTTCACGACGTCGAGTGCGGGGTCGTAGTTGCCTTTGGGGGTGGCGTTGTAGGCGGTGCCGAGCTTCGGGTCGGCGACGAGGCTGCCGGCGCAGGGCATGGCCATGGCTAGACCGTAGCGGATGGTGCCGGGGTAGTTGATGAGCTTGCGGTCGTCGACACCCAGCCGGCGCCAGAGCGCCTCGGCGAGCATCGCGAGGTGAGAGGTGGTGTAACCCCAGTAACCGGCGCCCTCGTCGTAGGAGCCGTCGGAGCCATACATCGTCGCGAAGGCCTGTGCGCTCTGGCGTGAGAGTTCGACCCACTTGGCGGCGTCGGGGTGGCGGCCGTGGAACCAGGCGCCGGCGAGACCGAGGCCGCAAGTCGGGATGATCTTGAGGTTGGTGGCGTTGAGAATGAGCGGCCAGCGCGCGAGGCTGACGCGGTAGGCTTGCGGGAAGTCATCCTCGGGGTCGAAGCCCCAGCCCTTCACCCGGTCGGGATACTTCATGCCGTAGAGCGTGCGGTAGCAGGCCGGGGCGCCTTCGGTCGTGATCTTCTGCTCGACCCGCTGGACGAGGTCGGGGGGCACTGCGGCGCCCAGCCAGTCGAGGGCGTAACAGGCCGCGATGGTGGCCTCCGGGGCGCGCTGCAAGCCGATGGAGTCCTTGCCGCCCTCAAGGAAATAATCCCAGCGCCGGTAATCGCACATCCGGCTGAGGGCGAGCAGGGCGAGATCGAGCTGGCGCGGGTCGCCCCACACCACGTGGGCGAAGGCGCAGTTCTGCACGAGCTTCCAGATGTGCATGAAATCCGCCACGTGGTTGTTGAGGCGCGCCTCCTCGCGAAGGAACTTCGTCTCGGCCCCGAAATCGAGGTCGAGCAGCATGTGGCGAATCTCGGCGCAGCGCGGCAGGTCGAGGTTGGCGCGGATGCGCGGGAGGTCGGCTGGGGCGAAGAGCAGTCCCTTTGGGGCGGGAGCGGCCGCGGTGGCCGCGCCGGTTTCCGCGGCGCCTAGCGGCAGGCGGGCGAGGGGCAGGGCGGCGGCGAAGGCGGCGGAGGTCTTGAGGAAGGTGCGGCGGGAGGAGGTGTTCATGGGGTGAGCGCCGACGAGGCTTAAGTGATGGTGATGACGGGCACGGCACTGACCGGATCGATGGTCACATTGATCTTCTGCGCAGCATGGGTGCCGGTGATACGCCAGGCGTGGCCTTCGCGGGTGAGGCGGAGGTCGCCGTGGGCGGCGCCGGTTGGGCGGGCAGAACACACGGTCAGGATTTCGTGTTCCGTCGCGGAGGCGGACTCGATTTCGGCGTAGGGTTGCGAGCCGTCCTTGGCCTCCAGCGGCAGCTGGCCGAGGCGCACGGTGAGCCCGGGTGCGCGGGCCACGCGGCCGAGGAGCGAGGCGTGCGGGCGGGTGAGGAGGAAGTTGCCGTCGGGCAGCGCGAGGGTGGCGGCGAGGTCCTCGTTGTTGGCCTGGAAGCGGAGCTGCACGGTGGCCGGGGTGGCCTTGAGGGTCACGCGGTCGAGGAAGGCGACGACATCGGGCTTGAGGTAGACGAGGGTGCGGAGGACGCGGGTGACCTTGTCGTTGACGAGTTGGTAGGCGTCGGTGGCGTCGCTGGTCACGGTCATCCAGCCGGGGCCGGTGCGGTAGTTGGTGACGCGGGCGAAAGCCCACGAGGCGTTGGTGCCCTCGGAGCCGTCGTGGTATTGGTGGCCTTCGCCGTTGATGAGGACGGCGGTGTGCGCGCCGGTATGGCGGAGCATCCAGCGCGGCTGGGTGTTGATGTAGGCGGCGCGGAAGGGGTCGTGCAGGAGGCGCTCGCCATAGGCCTTGAAGATGACGCTGTTGCGGTCGGCGTGTTCGTGGTTGGCGGGGCCGCCGCTGCGCAGGGCAAGGACGTTGTCCTGCGCGGTCCAGCCGGTGCGGGAGATGACGATGTCGTTGGCCTGGCGGGTATCGAGCAGGGCGGGAGTGGGCGGCGTGGATGGCAGTGCCTGATCAAACCAGATCAGCCCGAAGGGATGCTTGGCCTCGCCGATGTCGGTGGCGACATATTGGGCGAGGGGATCCTGATGCGTGCGGGCGACCCAGGTGGCGACGGAGACTTCCACGCCGCCGTTCGCATCGCCGTGGTTGACGATGTCGAACTCCGGTTTGACGACGGGCATCATGTAGCCGGGGAGATGGGTTTGGGGGGCGATGGTCCGGTGGTCGTCAATCGTCGGCATGGTGTTGCCGAGGGCGTAGCGAATGGTGCCGGGGTAGTTGATGAGCGAACGGTCGTCGATGCCCTGCGTGCGCCAGAGCACGTCGGCAAAGAGCGCCATATAGAGCGTGGTGTAGCCCCAGTAGCTGACGCCCTCGTCGTAGCAGCCGTCGCTGCCATACATCGTGGAGAAGGATTTCGCGCTGGAGCGGGCCAGCTCGAGCCAGCCGTCGGCCTCGGGGGTCCGGCTGCGGAAGTAACATGCGGCGATGCCGAGGCAGGCGGTGGGGATGAGCTTGAGGTTGGTGGCGGCGAGGATGAGCGGCCAGCGCTTGAGGCTGATGTAGCGCATGGCGTCCACCTCGCTGCGGGGATTCCAGCCCCAGCCCTTCACGCGGTCGGGATACTTCATGCCATAGACGGCGGCGTGGCAGGCGGGGATGCCCTTGGTGAGCACGGCCTGCTCGACCTCGGCGCGCTCGGCCGGAGTCACGGCCTCGCCAAGGCAATCGAGGGCCAGGAGGAGGGCGAAGCTGCCTTCGGTGGCGCGCTGCAGGCCGAGGACCTTGCCGCCCTCGACGAAGCAGTCCCACTCCTCGAAATCGAGCATCCGGCGCATAGCGAGGCGGGCGAGCCCAGCCTGGGCGGGATCGCGGTTGACCAGGTAGATGAACGAGGCCCGGTCCAGGATCTGCTGGGCGCGCAGCAGATGGGTGACTTGGTTGGTTGTGCGGAGTTCCTTGGTGAGGAAGGTCGTGGCGGCGGCGATATCGGCCGCGAGCAGCGATTGCCAGTAGGCGGCGAAGCGGGGGTGCCGGGTGTTGGCGCGGATGCGCGGGAGGTCGGCCTCGTCAAACAGGAGCCCGCGGCGCCCGCCGGCGGGCAGCGGGGGGAGGGCGGCTGCCGGGGTCTCCGCGCCGCTCAGATCTAGCCGGGCGAAGGGCAGGGCGGCGGCGAGGGCGGCGGAGGATTTGAGGAAGGTGCGGCGGGTGGGGGTATTCATGGGGTATGGCAGGGGACAGGGATCAGACCGCGACAGGTGGGGCGACGCCTGGTGACGCCCCTGCGGTGAAGAAATGGATGATGGGCGAGCTCACTTGTAGCCGTGGAAGTGCTTCGGGTCGGCCGGGTCCTGGTGGCGGGTGGTGTAGGTTTTTTTGCTCGCGGCGAGCTTGAGGAAGACATCGATCGGCACGACCTCGACCGGGCCGTCGAGCTGCTTGACGACCTCGATCAGGCTGTTGACGTCGTTGGACTCGCGGACGTGAACGAGGAGGAAGTAGGGGCGCGTGGCGTTGAGCGCGATGAGCTCGTTCAGATCGGCGGCCACCTCGGCGCGCGGGCGGCGCGGGTCGATGTAGTAGTCGTAGGAGAGCATCGGGCGGGTGTCGCGCAGGTCGCGGGTGCGCGCCGGGCCGTAGCCATTGATGAAGCCGATCACGTCGGGGAAGGCGGCGTAGTAGCGGTCGACGGTCTCCTTGGTGAGGTCGGCGTTGCCCACGTTGCCGTCGGCGGCGGAGTTGTCCATGATCTCCAGGATGTGCTCGTCGAGGACCGCCATGAGCTCGCGGGCCTCCTGCATCAGACCGGGGAACCGGGCGGCGGGGATGTGGTTGGGATACATGTAGCCCGGGCCGGAGAGGCCGCCGATGAAGTAGTCGTTGGGCGTGGCGCTCTCGTGAAAATACTCGAGGGCGGCGGGGGAGAACTTGGTCCAGTTCATCGTCACCTGCCAGGCGAAGGGCAGCTTGCCGCGGCCGGGCTTGGTCCACACGCCGATGCCGATGCTGTCGGACTGGACGAAGCTGAGGTAAACCTTCGGCTCCGCCGTGAGCTTGGCGTCTCGGGCGACGTGGTGGGTATTGGTGAACTTGAAGCCGGGGGTGAAGGTGAACTGGCAGTTGAACGAGAGATTGGGGAGGTTGTGCAGACCTTCCATCTTGAGGCCGTAACCGGAGAGGAGGGTGGTCCACTGTTCCTCGGTGTCCTTGGCGTAGGAATGCCAGCCGAAGACCGTGGCGCCGGGGTGCAGCTCACCGAGGAGCCGTTGCGCGAGGGCGAGTTCCTCGGGGTGCTTGGGGTTGGCCGAGAGATCGTGGAAGAACATCTTCTGGCGGATGCCCCAGTCGGCGACTGCCGGCTGGCGCACGGCGCCGGCGTGGCCGCCCATCAGCATGATGCTGTCGCGCGAGCAGCGGCTCCAGTAGCGCGCGATGGCGTCGCCGTAGATCTGCGCGTCGGTCTGTCCGGTGTAGCGGCCGCGGAGGTCGTCGAGCGGCTTGAGCCCGTGTTTTGCCGCCTGCGGGATAAGCGCCGGGGTGACGACGAGGGCGTCTTCCAGGCCGGCGATGGTGAGGGCGACGTTCATGGTCGCCGGGATGGCGGGGTCCCAGACGACGTAACCCTTGGCGGCGGTGGCGAAGCGGGTGAGGGCCTCGTCAGCGGTCTTGAGTTCGGTGAACTTCACGCCGTGCTTGCGCTCGTAGAAGGAGAACAGCGGGCCGGTGATCTCCCACTGGAACTCGGGTGGGTGGACAATGTAGAGCTGGGGCGCGGTTCGGTTGGCCAGGCCTTGGAGGCTGAGGAGCAGGACTTTTTCGGGCAGGCCGCCGGCGACCTGCCAATCGAGGTTCCAGCGCATGACGAAGGCCGCCTTCGCCACGGCTTCGGCGCGGCAAGGCGCGATGATAGTGGAGGCAAGGGCGATGAGGAGAAGGAGGTGGCGCATGACGGCTAAAAAATGGGAAGGGGAGGGTGCGGGTCGTTCTCGTAATCTTCCTCGTGATCTTTCTCTCGGGATTGGACTCAAAAGAGGAGAGAACGATTAGGATTAAGAGAAAGAGAAAGATTAGGGGGCGAAGCTTACTTGTCGGCGGTCACCCGGGTGAACCGATAGACGAGAGGCGAGGGGCGGGAGCTGTGGAGTTCGATCAGGAGGAGCGCGTTGCCGCCCTCGAGGAGGCGATATTCGGAATAAATTCGCATGGTGGCTTGGCCCTGGGAGATTTCGATGGGGGTAT
>DAORVZ010000025.1:0-10580 GCA_035434005.1 Lacunisphaera sp. | reverse complement strand
CGAAAATCCGCTTCATCGAAAAGGTTGATGGACTCGACTTCGAGGCGCGCCGCCGCGCAGTGGATTTCGCGAACCTCACGACCATCACACCGGACGAGCAGATCAGGCTCGAGCTCAAGGACGGCCGCATGACCACGCGCGTCATGGACCTCTTCTGTCCGATCGGCAAGGGCACCCGCGGCCTCATCGTCGCCCCGCCCCGCACCGGCAAGACCACCTACCTCCGCGACATCGCCCTCGGCGTCCTCCAGAATCATCCGGAATGCCACGTCATGATCCTCCTCGTGGACGAGCGGCCCGAGGAAGTCACCGACTTCAAGCGCAGCGTCCCTGCCGAGGTCTGGGCCTCCTCCAACGACGACCCGGTCGAGAACCACATCCGCGTCGCCGATCTCTGCATCGAGCGCGCCAAGCGCCTTGTTGAAGCCGGCAAGGACGTCGTCCTGCTGATTGACTCCCTCACCCGACTCGCCCGCGCCCACAACACCGCCAAGAACTCCGGCCGCACCGGCACCGGTGGTCTGGATGTCCGCGCCCTCGAGAAGCCCCGTCAGCTTTTCGCCTCCGCCCGCAACACCGAGGACGGCGGTTCGCTAACTATCATCGCCTCCATTCTGGTCGAGACCGGCAGCCGCATGGACGACGTCATTTTCCAGGAGTTCAAGGGCACCGGCAACATGGAGCTCGTCCTCGACCGCAAGGCGGCCGAGATGCGCATCTGGCCGGCCGTCAACGTCCAGTCCTCCGGCACCCGCAAGGAAGAGCTGCTCATCAACGATCCCAAGACCCTAGAAGGCATCCACTTCTTCCGCCGCGCCCTGGTGCAGCAGAAGATCGAGGAGGCCACCGACACCCTGGTCACCCGCCTAGGCAAGACCAAGACCAACGCCGAGTTCATCAAACTCATCGTCAAGTAACTTCGCTCTTGCGCCGGCTTTTCGCCGTCGCGACAACTTCCCTCCCACGCTCACCTCCTGCCACGAAAGATCCCTTAATGAACAGCTTCTCTGAGCAATGTCTCGATATGGCCCGGTCGATGTTGGCCCACAACCTCGACGCCATCAATGCCGACGGCACCGTCACTCCCATCCCGGGCGAAAGCCCCCGTTCCGATGAGCCGGGCCACGTCGCCTTCGCTCTCGGCGAATATTACCGCGCCACCGGCGAGACCACGCTCAAGGGCTACGACCTGATCGACCTCGCGGCCCGCACGATCACGGCCCAGGCCTTCACCGAGCCCGCCGGCGAGAACGGCGTGGCCTACGCCTCCCTCGGCCTCCTCGCCTTCGGTCCCTCCAAGGAGCGCAACCCAGTCTGGGAGCGCCTCGTCGAGGAGACCCGCGAGCGCCTCGACAAGCTCCTGCTCACGCGCAGCGACTACGACAACTACTGGCAGGCCTTCAACATCGCCAAGTCCGTGTGCCGCTACAGCCTCGGCCTCTCAAAGAAGGACGAGACCTCCCGCCTCATCGAGCGACTCGCCGAGCGCATCGAACAGACGAGCTCGGCCGGATTCTTTGACGACGTGGAGAAGGGCATCGGCGGCCATTTCAATCTCTATGGCGTGATGACCCTCGTCTTCACGCGCTCGGCCCTGCAACTCCACGCCAACTCCGCCCTGCGCGAGCGCAAGCTGCCCACCCTCCGCACCTACGCCGAGAAATACATCAAGATGATGCCAGACCTTGTCCGCCCGGACGGCCAGGGCTGGGCCTACGGCCGCGCCGCCGGTGCCTATGGCCAGATGCACTGCATCACGCTCATTCTCCAGGGCCTGCGCGACGGCTGGATCCCCGACGACCAGAAGAACAAGTATTTCGATATTCTGCGGCGCCTGTTCTACTATTTCTTCCAGACCTATCTGGATCAGGAACACGGCTTCCTCGACATCCGCGACGCGGAGCGCACGGCCTACGCCTCCCACACGACGCGCATGGCCAATTTCGACGCCGCCCGCTACCTCTGTCAGTGGGCCCGTCTCGCCAAGACCGTGCAGATGCCGGACAGCGTCAAGCCCGACCCCGCGCGCACCAGCGGCCGCTTCGTCATTTTCGACAAATCCAACCGCAAGGAGCAGGGCCTGTTCCTCTACCGGGACGCCGAGTCCGGCCTGCAGGTGCAGTTGCCGCTCGTCAGCTCGGGCGTGGACTGCACGGCGGACAACCTCCCCTTCCCCCACAGCCCAGGCGTCTTCGATTGGCCGAACAACGTCTACCTCCCGGTCATGGTTCCCGAGCTGACCTTCGGGGAAAACGTCACCCTCCCGGCCTTCTACGGCCAGAAGTGCGTCACCGGCCTCGGTCTGAAGAACGCGTTCTATTTCCGCTATGAGCAGCCCGAGCTGATCAACACCAAGGAGGAGATCGTCAAGGGCCTCGGTAGCGTGAAGGTCCAGTGGACCTTCACTGGCAGCAAGATTTCCGCCGAGTTCGCCTACACGGTCAAAAACCAAGTGCAACTCGACAAGTTCCGCTTCGCCCTCGTCATAGGCGCCCCGCACTCGAAATACCGCTTGCCGACCTCGCCGGCCCTCGGCGCGCACGGCCATCGCTGCTCAGTCCTGAAGGACGATTTCCATGCCAATTGGGCTGAAACCGAGGTCGTCACCGCCGACCCGGCCTACAAGACCAACTACGGCAAACTGCATTACGTCCAAATGTTCGTCCGCGACCACCCGCTCATCATGCGACCCGGGCAAGTCTATCGCCTGGCGGTCAGCTTCGACCCGGAACTGACGCAGGCTGGCGCCTGAAACTTCCGATAGCCTTCCAGGGCGGGGTCGCACGACCCCGCCTTTTTCTATTCCCCCCTGCGCCGGCACCGGCGCCGATTGTGGCGGTCATGTTAATTTGCATCGGCTTGCGGGTTTCTGGCCGCGCGCTGCTTGCTAGACCCGTCAACTCGCGCTTCCCTCAGTGCAGACCCATTCACCCTCCATGGCCAAAGATCCCACCACCGCACCATTTCCCGCAATGTCCACGCCAAAGCAGGAAGACGTGCTCATCCGGCGCGTCCATCAAGACCTCATCGACGACTACGACGAGGAACTCGAGATGGAGCGCGAAGACTGGGAGCACGTCATACCCGGCGGCCCCGCCCGCCCAGTGGAGACGGACAGCACCAAAGAAGGACGGAACCACTACTTCAAGGAACTCTTCCGTATGCAGGGGGAACTGGTGAAGATGCACGACTGGATCGTGGCCAGTGGCCACCGGGTGGTGATCCTGTTCGAGGGCCGCGACGCCGCCGGCAAGGGCGGGGCCATCAAGCGCATCACCCAGCGCCTCAACCCGCGCGTGGCCCGCGTGGCCGCGCTGCCGGCGCCATCCAACCGCGAAAAGACCCAGTGGTATTTCCAACGCTATATCGCCCACCTGCCCGCTGCGGGCGAGATGGTGCTCTTTGACCGCAGTTGGTATAATCGCGCCGGCGTGGAGAAGGTCATGGGCTTCTGCACAGACGCGGAATACGAGGAATTTTTCCGCACGGTGCCGGAGTTCGAGAAGATGCTCGTGCGTTCCGGCATCCAGCTCATCAAATACTGGTTCTCCATCCCCGACGAGGAACAGGAGTTCCGGTTTCGCTGCCGCATCAACGACCCGCTCAAGCAGTGGAAGCTCAGCCCCATGGATCTAGAATCGCGCAAGCGCTGGGAGCAGTATACCAAGGCCAAGGAAGTCATGTTCAAACGCTCGCACATCCCCGAGGCGCCGTGGTGGATCGTGCAGGCCAAGGACAAGAAACAGGGGCGCCTCAACTGCATCCATCACCTGCTTTCCCAGGTGAAATACACCGAGGTCGCGCACAAGCCCATCAAGCTCCCGCCGCGCGAGCACAATCCCGACTACCGGCGCGAACCGATCCCGCCGAAGATGTTGGTGCCAGAGGTCTACTGAACGGCCGTTGCGGCCTCAGCGGTCACTGCCACCGGGGCCACCCCAGGCTTGGCCTTCGGGGCGCCAACGAGCACGCCGAGGTGTTCCTGTATCTTCTGAAAAAACTCCACGTTCAGATTCCCCACCGGCACCTCATAAAGCTGGTGCGTCGCCATATGCTCGTAAATGTGCCGCTGCCCGTCCTCCGTGTAACCGCGCGGCTTGATCTGCCGCTTCCGCTCTAGCATGAGCGCGAGGAACTGCAGCAAGGGCGTGTTCAGGCTCTGCGAGCCGGCATCCGGCACCTCTCCCCCGGCAGGAGTGGCGAGAGTCAGGAAAAGGTTGTCAGCCGTCAGCTTGAGGTTCCTAGCAGGATCCTCATCCGCCTTGCGCTGCTTGAACGCCACCACCCAGCGGCAATAGATGAAGGCCGGCGGCATAAAGCGCCCGTCCTCACTCTCCAGCAAGTCACGGCGGGCGACCTCGCCGCTCCCTTCTCGCACCAAGTAGCTGGCAACGCGGTCGTTCTCGGCGAAATCGCGGCCGCTGACGAAACACTTTGTGGCAATCGGGTGAAGAGTTAACTCCATGGGCGTGCTCTTGTGTAGCTTTGCGGTTCCTGAATGCTAGCCAATTTCCGCCGGCAAAGGGATCTGCCTATCATCACGGCTCTCACCTCGGGCCAAGGGCTCTGAGCTTGTAGCTTAACGCTGGGAGCTTACAGATTACCGCCATGGCCGACATCTCCACCACCCTCGCCGTCCGCGACATCAAGGCCCTCGACCGCACCGGCGGAGACACCTTCACCAGCGTGTTGTTGGTTCGGCGCCTGTCGGAGCGCCCCACCAAGACCGGCAATCCCTTTCTCTCGGTGGAGCTCGGCGACAAGACTGGCTCCTTCAACGTCAACTGCTTCAGCGACAATCCCGCATTTGAGTTCTTCAAAACGCTCAAAGAGGGCGCCATTGTCCGCATCGAGGCCAAGGTCGATTATTACCAGGGTCGTCTTTCGCCCAAGCTGCTCCGCGCAGAGGAAATCACGGCCGACCAGCTCGCCGGCTCGCCCCTGATGGCCAATCTCGTTGAGACCGCCCCCGAGGACGCCGACGCTCTCTGGACCGAATTTCAGGGCCACATCGCCACGATCACCCACCCCGAACTGCACGCCACCGTCCAGGCCGTGTTCGACGAGATAGGCGATCAGTTCCGCATCGCGCCAGCCGCAGTGGCCATGCACCACGCCTACCGTCACGGACTGCTGGAACATACGTGCCACATGGCCCGTTCCGCCCGTGCGCTGCTGCCGCTTTATTCCGAGGTGGACGCCGACCTCGCCCTCGCTGGCGTGCTCGTGCATGACACCGGCAAGGTCATCGAATACCAGGGCGATCTCGTCGCGTCCAAAAGCCGCAAGGGCATCTTGCAGGGGCACGTCGTGCTTGGCTACCAGCTCGTCCGCAAGGCAGGCCTCAAGGCCAAGCTCAATCCCGACCTTCTGGAGCGCCTCGAGCACATCGTGCTCAGCCATCAGGGCGAACTTGAATGGGGTGCCGCCGTAATCGCCGCCACGCCCGAAGCCGTATTCGTCGCCAAGATCGACGACCTCGATGCCAAGATGGGCATGGTGCAGCGCCTGCTCCGTCAGGCGGGCGAAAACGACGAATTCTCCGACCGGCACTTGGGCCTCAACGCGCAGTTGTTGCTGAGCAAGCCACCGAAGTGAGCTTGCGGCGCCCCTCCCTGTGTCACGTCAACAACTGCACGATCCGGACGATCGGCAGAAATAGCGCGATGACAATTGTGCCCACCACCAGGGCGAGAAACAGGATCAAGATGGGCTCGATGAGCGAGCTGAGCCCGGCCACGGCATTGTCCACCTCCTCTTCATAGATATCCGCCACCTTGCCCAGCATCTCCGGCAGCTGCCCAGTGTGCTCACCCACATCAATCATGCTCGTGACCATCGGCGGGAATACGTTAGCCGCCTCCAGAGGCCGGGCGACAGGCGCACCCTCCTTCACGCGGTCGTGCACATCAGTGATGGCGTCGCCGACGCGCGAGTTGCCGCAGGTGTCGCGGGTGATAAGCAGCGCCGGCAGGATGGGCACACCACTCGACAGTAGCGTGCCGAGTGTGCGGCCGAAACGCGTGATGATGCCCTTCAGGAATAGATCGCCAAAAAACGGCAACCGGATGATGAGCCCGTCAAACAGGCGCATGCCGGCCGGCGTGCCCACGAATATCTTCAGGGCGATCCACCCGACGATCAGCACGCCCGCGCCAAGAAGGAAGTGGTCCTTTGCCACGCTGCTGACCGTCAGCACGGCTTGCGTGAGTGCCGGCAACGGCGCACCTTTGAGCAGGTCGGCGAAGATCTGCTGGAACTTTGGCACCACGAATACAAGCAGGCCCACCAAGATTAGCATGGCCACGGCCATGACGATGACTGGATAGACCATCGCTGCGGCGATCTTGCCACGCAGCTGGAGGCTTTTTTCCTGGAAACTCGCGAGGCGTTCCAAGGCCACGCCGATCACGCCGCCCGCTTCGCCGGCCTTTATCATGTTAAGGTAAAGCTGGCCAAAGACCTTCGGATGCTGCGCCATGGCTTCGGATAAGGATCCACCTGATTTGATGGCCTCGGTCATCGCCTCAATAACGCCGTGTAATCCGGCGTTGCGCTCTTGGCGCCCAAGCACCTCGAGCCCGCGCAGCAACGGCATGCCGGCCTTGAGCAAAGTCGCGAGCTGCCGCGTGAAGACCGAAAGCTCCTTCGGGCTTACGGGGCGGGTAAAAGGCAGACGCAGTGCTGACTTTGGTCCGCGAGCCCATGCCGCCGACTCCGAGGCGGGCTCTTTCTTCCTAGCTGATTTCTCCCAGCACGACCTAAAGGCCAGACCCGCCCTTTCGTCCGGCCTAGCTGCGGCGACATCCGTAGGAAACAGACCCTGTCCTTTCAGGATCGTCGCGGCCTGCTTGATGTCTGACGCACCGAGCAGACCGGTCTTCTCTGTGCCGCGTGCGTCGAGAGCGGTGTAGGCGAAGCGTGGCATGCTCAGGTGTATTTGAGCACTTCTTCAACGGTCGTCTCACCGGCAAGAATAGCCTCGATGCCGGTTTCGCGCAGCGGAATCATCCCTTGTTCCACTGCCTTGGTGCGAAGCTCCATGAGCGACACCCCGCGGACCACCAACTCGCGCAGGGCGTCGGTCATCGTCAGAAACTCAAACAAGCCGATGCGCCCTTTGTAACCTAATAGGTTACAAGCCGCACAGCCGGCCGCGCGATGGAACGAGCGACCGGATAGTTTTCCAGGCTCCACACCGAGTTGTTGGCGCTGCGCGTCCGAGGGAGTGTAGGCCGCGCGGCACACCGGGCAAAGCCGCCGCACGAGTCGCTGCGCCAGCACGGCTTCCAGCGTCGACGCGAGCAGGAAGGGCTCAATACCCATGTCCACCAACCGGGTCAGGGCCGAGGGCGCATCGTTGGTGTGCAGCGTGCTCAGCACGAGGTGACCCGTGAGCGAGGCCTGGATGGCGATCTGCCCCGTCTCGAGGTCGCGGATCTCGCCGACCATGACGATATCGGGGTCCTGCCGAAGAAAGGTGCGGAGCGCCCGGGCAAAGGTCAGTCCCGCCCCCATGTTCACCGGCACCTGCATGATGCCGTCGATCTCGTATTCGACCGGGTCCTCGACCGTGAGTAGCTTGGCGTCGACTGAGTTCAGCAACTTCAGGCAGCTGTAAAGTGTGGTGGTCTTTCCCGAGCCAGTCGGCCCGGTAACCAGCATAATGCCGTTTGGCCGGCGAAGGATCGTCTCCACGCCGGCCTGGATCGCGGCGGGCAGGCCAAGCTGGCGGAGCTCAAGTTGCACGGCGATCTGATCGAGGACGCGGAGCACGACACTCTCGCCAAACTGAGTCGGCAGAGTGGAGACGCGCAGATCCACGGCGCGGCCGCCAAGGGTGAGCTTGATGCGTCCGTCCTGCGGCAGGCGGCGCTCGGCGATGTTGAGATTCGCCAGCACCTTGAGGCGCGAGAGGATCGGCAGCGCGAGGTTCTTGGGCGGCGGCGCCATCTCATAGAGCGCCCCGTCGATTCGGTAGCGGATCTTGAAATCGTGCTCAAAGGGCTCGAAGTGAATGTCCGAGGCCTTGTCGCGGATGGCCTGGGCGAGCACCAGGTTGACGAAACGGATGATGGGAGTCTGCCCCGCCAGCTGCTCGATATCCGCCTCGCTCAATGCCTCCCCATCAGTATCGTCCGCCGATGCCTGCAGGTCATCGAGTGCGGCATCGACAGAAATCTCCTCCTCACCGTAGTGCTGCCGGATAAGCAGTTGCACTTCCTCGGGGTCTGCCACACTTACGCGCACCTCACGCTCCAAGGCGAAGGATAGGTCACTGACCAGACTGGGATTAAAGGGATCGACTGCGACCAACGAGACGGAAAATCCATCTGCGGCGATCGGGGCGACCCCGTAGGTGCGGGCTAGCGATACCTCGACCAAAGCGAGCGCATCACCAGGCAGCGTCGCGGGCAGTTCTTCTGCGTAGTCGCAGCCGGTATGATCGGCCACCGCGCGAAGCAACACGGGCTTCGCCATCAGCCCGAGATCGAGGAGCGTGCGCGCCAAAGGCTTGCCTGTGGCGCGATGCTCGTCAAAGGCCGCCTGAAGCGAGGCGGGCTCAACCAGCCGGCGCTCGGCAAGGAGATCGAATACCGCCTGGTCGTGTCCCTCGAACATGAGGAGATCGGCCGGGCCCGCGGCCGGAGGGTGGTGAGCTACATCTCGCGCAGCTTGAAGCCCATGGTGGTGAGCTTTTCGCGCATGACGACGGGTTCCTGGGATTTTTCCAGCGCCTCATCAGGCTCGATGAGTTCGCGGTTCACTAGGCTCATCAGGTGGGTGTCCAGTGTGATCATGCCGAGGTTGGCACCTGTCTGGATGTCTGAAGGGATGCGGAACGTCTTGTTGTCGCGGATGAGCGAGGCAATGGACGAGGTGTTGACCATGATCTCGTAGGCCGCGATGCGGCCGCCAGTCTTCTTTTTGCAGAGCGACTGGGAGATGACGCAGATGATCGAGGTCGAGAGCTGCATGCGGATCATCTCCTTCATGTTGGCCGGGAAGGCGTCCACGATGCGGTCGACGGTCTTGGCGGCGCTGTTGGTGTGGAGCGTGCCGAACACCAAGTGGCCCGTCTCGGCGGCTGAGATGGCGGCCTCGATGGTTTCCAGGTCGCGCAATTCACCGACGAGGATGACGTCCGGGTCCTGACGCAGGGCGCGCTTGATCGCCTCGGCGAAGCTCGGAACGTCGGAGCCGACCTCGCGCTGAGTGACGACGCACTTCTTGTGCGGGTGATAATACTCGATCGGATCCTCGATGGTAATGATGTGGCCGTCGCGGTTCTCGTTGATGTAGTTCATCATCGAGGCGAGCGTCGTGGACTTGCCGGAGCCGGTCGGCCCGGTGACGAGAAACAGGCCGCGCTGGCGGTAGAGCAGCTCCTTGATCTTGTCAGGCATGCCGATGGCGCGGAGATCGAAGAGCTGGTTGGGAATCTGACGGAGCACCATGCCATAGTTGCCCTTGGCCTTGAGCACGGAGACGCGGAAGCGGGCCTTTTCGCCGAAGGCGAAGCCGAAGTCGGTGCCGCCGTTGAGTTTCACATTCTGGATGTGGTTGTCCGGGGTGATGGACAGCATCAGCTGCTCCGTGTCCGCAGGCCGCAGCTCGGGGCCGTCGATCGGGGTCATGCTGCCGCGGAGGCGGAGGCAGGGCGGCACGCCAACCTGCAGGTGGAGATCTGAGCTCTTCTGGTCCACAACCAGCTCCAGGAGGTCATTCATTTCGTAGCTCATGCGATAGGTAGGGTTAAAGCGGATCGCCAACGGTGGCACTCACAACCTCTTCGATTGTCGTGTGTCCGGCAAGGACTTTACGGATGCCATCTTCGCGCATAGTCCGCATGCCATCCCGGCGGGCCTGCGCCCGCAGGCGTGCGGAAGTAACGTTGTCGTAAATCAACGCCCGCAGACCGTCGTGCACACGGAAGATCTCAAAAATGCCCATCCGTCCCTGGTAGCCCGTGCCGTTGCAGGCGGCGCAACCGGCGCCGTGAGCGAAGGCGACGCCGTCGAGCTGTCCGGGCTTGAGGTCGAGGGCATGCAGATCGCGCACCGAGGGCGTGTAGGGGCACTTGCAGGCCAGGCAGATGCGCCGCACGAGCCGCTGGGCCATGACCGACCGCAGGGCCGCAGCCACGAGAAAGGGCTTCACCCCGATGTCGATTAAGCGTGTGACGGCGGACGGCGCGTCGTTGGTGTGCAGGGTGCTGAATACCATGTGACCGGTTAACGAGGCATTGATGGCGATTTCGGCCGTCTCGCGGTCGCGAATTTCGCCGACCATGACAATATTGGGGGCTTGCCGAAGCATGGCGCGCAGCGCGGCGGCGAAGGTCATGCCTATTGCTGCGTTCACCGGCACCTGATTGATACCGGAGAGCTGGTATTCGACGGGTTCCTCGACTGTGGTGATCTTGCGGTCGGGCTGGTTGAGATGGTGCAGCGAGGCGTAGAGGGTGGTGGTTTTGCCTGAACCGGTCGGCCCAGTGACCAGCATAATACCGTCTGGCGCGGCAATCAGCTGTTCAAATTCCTTCTGATCGTCCGGCAGGAAACCCAGCTCCGGCATGC